>JACMQE010000280.1 GCA_014377145.1 Glaciimonas sp.
CGTCGACTCATCGAAGTAGCTGGTAATTTTCAAACACAATAGTTAGACCTCGTTAGTCGTTCGAGTGACGGCTATTTAAAAAACTGACTGGCTCATTTGGGGGCGAAAGTTGACCTTCGAAATAGATTTCTATCTTGTCAATTTAGTTGATAGAATCCGAAAATTGAGTTGTGCTGTTTTTCTCGGAATGTTAATACTGAATAAGAAATGATGTTAAGCCCGAACAACCAGGCCTTGAGCCAATTTAGAGAAATTTGCATCGCCATGTTATGCATACAGGTGGCGATATTCTGTAGTAAAACTGTCGCCCGAAAAGAAAATTAACCGTTGCTTACCGTTGGAAAATTCATGTCTCGTAGATCAATGATTGGTATCGCCACCTTTTTCTTTGTCGCATTCGGTATTCCATGGACGGGATGGCTTCTCGTCAGGGACGAGAAACTGAGCCTTTGGCTGTTCCCGCTGTTCGCGAGCATCGCTGGCTTCTCGGCCGCCTTTGCAGAGGGCGGCAAGGAAGGACTGAAGGTTTTCTCTTGCAGGGTTTTCGCTATTGTTCCCGCAATGCCGTACGTGCTGGTCGGAGTGATACTTCCTCTGTTTCTAGGTTTAACGTATCTGCTTATACGGGGCGAACCTCTTTCAAGCATGCCGTGGTCCCCTGCAACTGTACTGACGTTGTCGCTCGGGGCCGCACTCGTGACGGGCCCCGTAGCTGAGGAGTTTGGGTGGCGCGGCTATCTCCAGCACCGGCTGTTAAACCGTTTTGCACCGTTCTGGACGGCGCTAACTGTTGGCGGCATCTGGTGGGGATGGCATTTTGCGTTGTATCGCACGTCGGTCTTTGCCTCTCCAACCTCGGCATTCAATTTCTTTGCCTACCTCATGACCTGGTCAATTTTCATGGTCTTTTTTGTGGAGCGTGCAGGTGGCTCTGTCTGGCCTGCCGTCGCTCTCCACTGGGCAGCCAATACGCACCCGAGTGTCATGCAGTCACTCCTGCCATATGTAGACGGTGGCAGCCTACCGGGCGGCTCCAAGGGTTCGCTGTTTTATCTCGGAGCCGCATGCACCTTCGCTGCCGTCAACCACCGGTTCTTTTTTGCCAAACACACGAGCAGTGGCATATCGCACGCAACGGCTAACAATTCATTAAAGCCCGAGCCGCTTCGCGACTCGGTGTTACTCAGGCGTTAGGTGCTAGGAGTTCAGCGAGTACGCATGTTTTTCAAAAGTAAACTTGTCGCTTTAAAAAAATGTTGGCATTTGAAGTAGAAAATATATGAAATCACTTTTAGGTCTTGCTCTATTTTTTTTGATGACAGAAAATTCATTTGGAAATGACTTTTCCAAATTTATTCAATATGGCGCTGGGTATTATGGAAGCGTATATTTCCATGAGGTCGGGCATGCCACAGCGGCAAAACTTGGCGGTGCATCAGAAATTTTTATCGAGATTCCTGGAAAGAATGGAAATATTTTCGGTGGGGTAACGCATTATTTAAATTCGCCAAAAAATAATAGCGAAGGCTTTAGACAGGCAGTGAATTTAGCTGGTCTTGTTTTTGGTAATGCTGCATCTGAATTTGTAATTCAAAAGCCCGGCTTACATGGAAATCCTTTTGCGCAAAGCATCGCCTCATCTGCTCAAATTATTAATCTAGCGAATGTATATCGTTACTATGGTAGGGTAAGAGGCGTTAATGGTTGGAACGGTAATGATATAGATCGCTTTGAAATAGACGGAGGAAATCCTCATATTCTTTCAGCAGTGCTAGTTGGTTATACCCTTTGGTCATTGAAACGCATGAGCAAAAAAAGTATTCCTTTGTATAGTATTAATTTGAAATTCTAATGCTAGCAAGTCATTGCAGCATCAGTTGCTACACTCCTTGAACAAGTTTTAAGTTGCGTTATTCTGGTGTTGCTACGCAAAAGTATTCCACAAAGGCGAAACTTAAAATCTGTCCGTTGAACTTAACGTTAAAAATATCACCGTCACTGTCCAGTTTCAGTCTGTTTTTGTCTATCCGACTTGCCGCTCAGGCTCGGGAGTTGGCATTCGTTATATGCCGACTTCAGCAAGCAAAGATACTTAATTTTGAAGTGCGGTCGTTATGTAAAAAAACAGAGAAATTTGTAGCATGGATTGAATTTCACCCAAGTAAGTTTGAAGCCTGATGACCATTTTAATGCGCGATTCAACCTTCGACGCGCTTGCGTGTGCTGCGCCACGCTTTAGAATACCGACTAGGCTCAGAAGATAAAAATGACGTCGCTGAGCAGTTACAACGAACGCATCACCTTAATAAATCAATTCTCCTCTATTGGCGCTTAAATGAAATTCAATCAGATACCTGACTTTTTTATGGCGGGACGCAGAGCGGCAGCAGCGTATGTCGTTAGGTTCAGTGCTTTTATCGCGTGGACGCTGTTGATTGCGGCACCGGGAAGCAATGTATGGTCCGACACATTACCTACAGACTTTTCTCGCCTTGACACATATATCCAATCCCAACTTGAAAGCGCCAGCATCCCCGGCGCGACATTAGTGGTTGTCTCTAAAGATAAAGTGCTCCATATGCGTGGCTTTGGTATCCGCGGACCTGATGGCAACCCCCCCACATCACAAACCTTATTTATGCTTGGCTCCACGTCTAAATCGTTTACAGCCCTTGCCATTATGCAGTTGGTCGAAGCCGGAAAAATTGGATTAGACCTTCCCGTTAAAACTTACCTCCCTTGGTTTCAGGTTGCCGACCCTGTTGCATCAGGTAGGATCACCGTGCGTCAACTGTTGAATCAGAACAGCGGATTCTCGACCTTAGATGGAAGGAAGAATTTTGCAAATACTGATAGATCTGATACCGCGCTCGAACTCAATGTGCGAGAACTGAAAAACGTGAAGCTTCAATCGGCTCCAGGAACACATTGGGAGTATTCCAACATCAATTACGTAATCTTAGGCTATTTGGTGCAAGCAATATCTGGTGAGCCGTACGATCGTTATATTGAGCGTAATGTCTTTGGTCCGCTGGGTATGAAAAATAGCTCAGCCTCAGACAAACTCGGTAGAACAGCCGATCTTGCGACGGGTTATCGTTATTGGTTCGGCAAAGCAAAGCCAGCTTATGAATTGCCATATCCAACAAGTCAAGTTTCTGCTGGTTATTTGTTCACAAATGCGGAAGATATGGGGCGTTACCTCATGGCACATTTGAATGGTGGTGTAGTTGAAGGTGTATCCGTGATTTCATCTTCCGGAATCGATACTTTGCATCTATCAGGCGTTCCAATTTTCGGCAATGATCGTTATGCCATGGGCTGGTTTTTCAATTCTTCTACCCCCACCTTTTTTGACCATAATGGCGGCTTACCCAATTTTTTCAGCCAAATGGCTATAGATACAAAAGAGGGTTGGGGTGTTGCTCTAC
>JACMQE010000281.1 GCA_014377145.1 Glaciimonas sp.
CCAACCTCCGGTTTGGGAGTCCGGCGCTCTGCCAGTTGAGCTACACCCCTAACACTTGGCCGATTTACTTAGCTATTTAACTCGGAACAACACTTTTTTGGCTAATTCTTTAATATTAACTTACTTAGGCAATAATGCCGCAATCACAATACAATCCAACATCGCGGCGCTTAAAATCAATTTACGTGTCTGGCAAGATCTTAACAACAACACCCGCACCAACAGTACGACCACCTTCACGAATAGCGAAGCGCAAGCCTTCTTCCATCGCGATTGGGTTGATCAGCGTGACAGTGATAGAGACGTTATCACCTGGCATCACCATTTCTTTGCCTTCTGGCAAAGCGATCGAACCGGTTACATCCGTTGTACGGAAGTAGAACTGGGGACGATAGTTATTGAAAAAAGGAGTATGGCGACCGCCTTCATCTTTCGACAAAACATAGATCTCGCCTGTGAAATGCTTGTGTGGCTTGATCGAACCCGGCTTTGCCAAGACTTGACCCCGCTCAACATCTTCACGCTTAGTACCCCGCAGCAGAACACCAACGTTATCTCCAGCTTGACCTTGGTCCAGCAATTTACGGAACATTTCAACGCCAGTACAGGTCGTCTTTTGTGTATCACGGATACCAATGATTTCCAGCTCTTCGCCGACTTTCACAATACCACGCTCAATACGACCAGTAACAACCGTACCGCGACCTGAGATCGAGAATACATCTTCCACTGGCAACAAGAACGCACCATCAACTGCACGCTCGGGTGTCGGGATGTAGCTATCCAGCGCATCCGCCAACCTCATGATCGCCTCTTCCCCTAATGGACCTGTATCGCCTTCCAAAGCCAGCTTTGCTGAGCCCTGAATGATCGGCAGATCGTCTCCTGGAAAATCGTACTTGCTTAATAACTCACGCACTTCCATTTCAACCAACTCGAGCAACTCAGCATCGTCGACCATATCAACTTTGTTGAGGAATACAATTACGTATGGCACACCAACTTGACGCGCCAACAGGATATGCTCACGCGTTTGTGGCATTGGACCGTCCGCAGCAGAACATACCAAAATCGCGCCGTCCATTTGCGCCGCGCCAGTAATCATGTTTTTTACATAATCAGCATGACCTGGACAGTCAACGTGCGCATAGTGACGGTTTGCGGTTTCGTATTCTACGTGCGAAGTATTAATCGTAATACCGCGTGCGCGCTCCTCCGGAGCCGAATCAATCGTGCTGAAATCACGGATGTCACCACCAAATTTCTTCGTCAATACTTTAGAAATTGCCGCAGTCAGCGTTGTCTTGCCATGATCAACGTGACCAATCGTGCCCACGTTCACGTGCGGCTTAGTCCGTTCGAATTTACTTTTTGCCATCTTGGAACTCCTAAAGATTTGATGAGAATGTTCAGGCATTCGCCCGTCTGCATTAAATTGAATACTACTGAATAACTAATCAAGAGATACAGCGCTCGCTTCGCACCGATTCGGGCAATGCGAACGGACTGAAAATACTTGGTGCCCTTGACGTGGATCGAACACGTAGCCTCTCCCTTACCAAGGGAGTGCTCTACCACTGAGCTACAAGGGCTATGCTGCTCGTGCACCAGCAAGCTCAAGTGACACGCTCAACTTATAAATCTGCGTAAATAATTTACTTGTAACTCATGCGCAACTAAACTGGAGCGGGTGAAGGGAATCGAACCCTGGTCATAAGCTTGGAAGGCTTCTGCTCTGCCACTGAGCTACACCCGCGAGATTACTTCTTCATCCGCCACATTTATTACAACTAGTTCCGATTGTGGTGGAGGGAGCTGGATTCGAACCAGCGAACTCGCAAGAGGGCAGATTTACAGTCTGCTGCCATTAACCACTCGACCACCCCTCCTCACGGAACCGAGGATTGTATTGAAGCATCTTGCAGCTGTCAACCATTCCAGCTAATTTTCTTAAACAATACTCAGCATGAATTAGATGAATTTTCAGTATAAGAAACTTTAATAGTATACCACAAAGATTTTCATATGGACAAGCGCTTGCGTGAAATTTAATTATAAAATTTTATGAATTGTGTACTTTAGAAACGTGTTTCGCTTGCGACGCGTAAAAATCCATCTAGAATTGTAGTGCAATCGAGCAATTCTGGCCCAATAGCACGATGAAACTCTGGGTGCCAATGCAAACCCATCACAAACGGTGCTTGACGGTATTGAATCGCCTCAGTGATGTTGTCACTGCCCGACACCGCCTCCACCGAGAGATCACGGCCCAGATCCCTGACCGCCTGATGGTGCATCGAATTCACCAACCATTCTTTGCGCGTGTCGTTATTGGCTGGAAATAGGCCGGCAAGGGAAGAGCCCCAAGGGGGAAAGTTAATCGCGTGATGTAGGCGATCATACTCGTGGCTGACGTGGGCAATGGATGTTGGTACGTCCGTTGCAATATCCTGATACAGTATTTCACCCAGGGCAGTATTTATCAATTAGCATCCCTGACAAATGTCCAGAACGGGCTTGCCAGCTTCGATGAACTCGTGTAACAGCTCCACAGTTCATACATGTCACAGACGCGGTCACCTCCCCATTTAAGACGGATCGCGACTTCACCATAGCTTTGCGGAGAAACATCCGCCCCGCCCTACAATATCAAACCATCTAAATGTTTGGTATATTCGCGTAAACAAATAATGCTTGAATCCACAAGTCCATTCGCGTTAACCGTCGGAATCATAAATATCAGAACGTTGCGCGACATCACGTAATGGGCAATGGATTTTTCGAGGTATTGCAACGTCCGTCCGCGTAGCCCTTTGGCCCCTCTTCCGGATGAGAAATACGGGCCGAAACGCCGATTTTCAGCATCCTTTCCATCGTTCGGTGGTCGGCTTTATCTGATATTACTTTGATCCGAGTATTAATTAGCTTCCGTGTTTGCATCGATGGCGCCTCGTCGCCTTTTCGGCTAAACGCCGTACTATTCAGACCTTGGCCTGCTCTGGAGGCTTTGGTGGTTGATGTGGAGAATCGACTTGTAATACTATTTCTTCGGGAGAATTGGCGGAAGTTGGAACCGTATTAGAATTTTTTATATCGGCCATAATGTCGAAAATTTAAGGAGACGAATACCTTAGGAAAACTATCCGCAGCAACAGAAATTTACTCATCATCGTCATTCCATAAGGTCACAATTTTTTGCTTGTGCTTTCACGTTTTTGCGCAATCGCATTCAAGCCGCTATCGCATAAATTGCATTTATCAGGGAGAAATAAAAAGTTGCTTACCAAAGTATAAGGCTAGTTAGTTTAATTTAGTGCTCCGCTTAGTAGCTTCTTAATCTTGATCAGCACAACAATTCTCCAAACTAGAAAAATGAAAGAACCGGTCGAACATTTCAGATTTGCCATTGAGCCCAATCAATCCGGTTCGCCATCCATACAATCTACGCAACGTTACGCAATCCGCTATCGTGAGTAGTATACCAAACATTCTGGTTCCCCACGCCCTTCACAAGCTGCAACGGTCACGCATCAACAAGCAACTTGCCAAGCTGCCCGCACTTTATCCAACATAATGCGTCACGAACCAAAAACCACCTACCTACAATGATATTCGTGACCGGCAGCATCCAGACGAACGCCAGCGAGCCAAATAAAGAACAGCCCATATAAATCACCAATAAAAACAAGATAAAACCAATAAGCCATTGGAAATTCTTCTATTCAACGTATTAATTTATCTGAATTCCGCAGCTGCTGCCATACCGATTGCGAAGCGACTCGGACTGGGTCAGTCCTTGGCTACCTTCTTGCGAGTATCGCAATAAGGCCCTCGGGTCTAGGGCTAATCAATGGCGTGGAAGATATTTTGCATTTCTCCGAGTTTGGCGTATTCCTTCTGCTATTCAATGCTTCATAGCGGATGGGTTTTCCCGCTATTACAAAAAACGCGCAAATAAAAATACCGCATTCGAAATCAATATTGTCGAAGCGAATGGCGATGCAAACAATCTCCCAAAAAGCGTAAAATGGACATCACCCTGCAAACGCCCTATCCCCAGCTTTTCTAGTCAGGGCAAGGCACTTGAAAAAACAATTACAGCAAGGAAAATTACCAAAACCCAACTTATCATTTTATTCTCTCAATAGCGACCGATATCCCAGCGTTTTAATATCGACATCCATTAAAGCCGGTGACAACGGTCATTACGTCCAAAACGGGTTGGCAAAGTCGCTTGTTTTCCCACCACTAACACTTTGAATAACTCTCCCATTTCAGCCGGGGATAATAATTTTTGCACCGCATTCGCTTGAGGCAGATAAGCCAACGCATTTTCTGGCGAAGTTCGCAACAACAGTTCAGCAATACCAGCATCTAGCAAAAATGCTGCCTGGCCGGTATACCCCAGCACCTTCACGCCCCCATGAATCGCCGCGACTGCCATCGCGGTGAAATCCACATGCGCCGTCAAATCCTGCAAACCGGGCCAGTAAAACGGATCGGGATGAGCGTGGTGGCGATAATGGCACATTAAAGTTCCTTGATCGCGCTGCCCCAAATAATATTCCGAGGCAGGAAAGCCATAGTCAAATAGCAGCGCCACACTACTAGTGCCGGCCTGCAACATCGCTGCCAATGAATGCATAAATCCAATCGCGACCGGATGCACTTCCGTCAGATATCCCACGGCCAGCTGGTCGGCTTCTGGAATCTGTTTTATCAGCGCTGAATCCGCAGGTCGATCAATATAGATAAACTGCGGCGCGTCATCAGGATCGCTTGCCTCCGTCAATCCCACGCCCCGTTGCAGCCAGCCAGATTCACCTCGCACCACCAACTCAACTGGCATTGCGTCCAGCACTTCATTACCAATCACCACACCAGAAAATGCTGCTGGCAAACGATCCAGCCATGCCACTTGCGCAAAACCGTACAACTTTTGTTCTTGCCGGGCACGTAGCTCTGCCGAAAGCTCAACGATGTAATACGCCTCTATATCACCCCCGCTAAGATGTAATTCGGTCAAAATATCAAAGGCCAGTTGACCAGTACCGGCACCAAATTCCAATATCCGCGCAGCTAATGGCGCATCCGGCGCGGCAATCATTTCTGTTGCTAATTTTGCCAGAGTTGTGCCAAAAAGCGGCGTAATCTCGGGGGCGGTTGTAAAATCACCATCTTTGCCCAATTTTTCTGCCCCACCACTGTAATAACCGAGGTTCGGTGCGTATAGTGCCAAGTCCATATAATGCGCGAAAGAAATCCAGCCACGCTGTTGGCGAATCTCAGTAGCGATTAGATTGTGCAGCAGACGTGAAGCATGCTGCGCTTCGATAGAAGCTTCAGGTAGGTACAGTTGCATGTGGGTATTGTAGGAGATATCGCTAGTTTAATGGCGCCTCTAATGCAATTGAGACGTAAATCAAACGTCGATCAGCTGCTCATCGACTATTTATCAATTATTAAGCCGGTCTCAATCCGACAATCGCGGCCGAATCGTCACCAGAATCGTGACAGAAAATATACAACGAATGCTAAGTTTATGAATTCATCTTCCGATTACCCGTCATCTGCTACTAAAGTAGCATTGGTCACTGACGCTGCCAGTACCCTCGGTCGCTTCATTTCACGCGCGCTGGCAGGGCAAGGGTGGGATCTCGCTTTGCAATATCAGCCTGACGATAACGCAGCAGCAACGCTGGCACTGGTCAAAGAATGTGAGGCAATGGGCCGCCGTGCCTTTGTCTTCTCTGCTAATCTGGACGACGAAATTGCCGTCAAGCAGCTTGTGCCAAGCATAATCTCGGCCTTAGGCAGCCTATCGTGCATATTGAACAATGCCTCCATAGCGGCGCACGACCGCGCCACAGATTTTTCCGTGGTGCAACTTGAGCGACACATGCGCAGAAACTTGTCAGCGCCGCTTTTACTTTCACAAGCCTTGCACACAGCAACTCCTGAAGGTA
>JACMQE010000282.1 GCA_014377145.1 Glaciimonas sp.
GCGGCCAACGCGCTAATCGGTTCGGCGTTTGCCAAAGCCCGAACGGCGATCTCTTTGCGCTCGTTGCTGGTCAACGTTAGAGCTGCAGTACGAGCGGATAAATTCATGAAAAGCATCTCCGTGACAATGGAACACCATTATCTCCCAGCGCTCTTTTTAGAGCATCAAGTGTAACGCGGGATTGAACCACGCCTCGAAGTGCACCAACGCCGTGACAATGTGCACACTTTGATAGCAGTCTATTTCTATTGCGCGTTGTCGTGCTACGACAATAAAACAACAATTGACGTTGCATTGCTATTCAACGACAATAAGAAAATGAAAACATTTGACGACATACAGATTAGCCGGCCACAACTCGCAAAAGCTTATTTGGCGATGCTTCAAAGCCAACTCGGTCGGCCTATCGCACTTTTTGCACCGCGCCGCATCGGCAAAACCTATTTTCTCCACAACGATCTTACCCCAAGCGCCAAAAAGGCAGGATTTCTACCTGTGTATGCCGATCTTTGGTTACAGCGCGGCTTTCCGCTGGAAGCGATCAATTACGCGCTAGAGCAAGCGCTGGATGATGTTACCGTGCCATCGGGTGCAGTAGGGAGAATCGCCAAAACACCTGTCAAAGCCATCGCTGGTGTCCAGTTTGGAGAAGAGCCACAGCGTCGACCATTACCAGAAAAGGCAGAATTGCGGTTCGATGCTTTGATTGTCAAACTCGCTAAGGCATCAGGTAAACGCATTCTTCTCATGCTAGATGAAATTCAAGCACTTGCAACAGCATCAAATGGCGATGCCATCATGGCATCGATCCGAGCAGTCCTGTCCAATCGGAAGAACGAGGTGTGTGCTGTTTTTACGGGATCATCGCAAGATGCCCTGAGCCAGATCATGTCTTCCGTCGGGGCTCCCATGTATCAGTTCGCTCAGATTCTCGATTTTCCGTTTCTGGACGACGACTATTTGCAGCTCCTCATTGGTCATTTCGAATCGGTTCACGCAGAAAAGTCGATCAACTTAACGGATTTGCGCAAAGCATTTGAATATATCGGTTATAAGCCGGAATTGATTAAGGACATCGTGAAAGAGATGTCGGCGGAGGGAAGTCCAGACGTCGCATTTGCGTTACATAAATTCATTACTAGCGAAAAACAAACGACAGGATGGAACGCAAATCTTTATGCACTACCAAGACTAGAACAAGCATTGCTGGTGGCTCTTTCCCACGGGCTAGCGCCGATGGCGAAGGATACGCTGGCGGCGTTGACTCGCACCAGTGGCGAGGCGGTGACGGTTTCCAAGGTTCGCGCTGCGTTAGATAGATTACGAAAAACAGGTGTGTTGGCCAAGCCTGAAGGCATGTATGTGATCGAGGATAAACTGTTTGCTGACTATATCTGTCGAACCAATGCACTCACGCACGTTAAAGGCGACACGCAAAGACTGCCAACAAAGTGAATACTGGTATTGACCATATGATGGGCGTTGTTGAATAATTCGACGGATGGCCATAGGCGTGTACCCTCTGGCATTATTTTCTGAAATTTCCGTCCAGGTAGATCCGTGCCGTACAAACACAGCCAAGACCGTCGCCATAAATTCGAGAAACCGCGCTACAAGGTAGCGAATTGGAAGGGACTCTAAGAGACCGCCAACTTCATTATGTTTCAACCACTGACATGGACTTTCAATAAATTTTACGTGAATACCCTGTCGGCTCTCTTAAAAACACTCAGCTAAATTTCACGTACTTTTAAAACATAATCTGATTATCAATATTTTCATTACATTTTGTTACGTAAAAAGGTACTTTAGTATAAAGATAGTGATAGTATCAATTTAATAATATATGCTTTTAGAGCAAAAGTAATAGGGTTCCACGCCCTAAGCCACGTAATCTTTAGAAACCATGCCCGGAAGGTTTTCGCATGAAATTTCAAACCGAAAGTGTTTTTCGTGCAGGTTTCTCAACCAAAAATAGCCCAAAATCGAGAGTTCTTAACTATGACCGCCAAACAGGTATTTCCCGTTAAAAGCTGTACCAGTATTAGGTTCCAAGCCGATTCTGAAATTTTCATGGATTAGGGATTGGAACCCCTATCCAGCAATGGCTACCCGAACCGTTACACGGCCAAGGCTGGCGACGTGCTG
This sequence comes from Glaciimonas sp., assembly GCA_014377145.1. Next base: position 2,149 of record JACMQE010000282.1, read on the forward strand.
CCGCTGCTTGCCAAGGGCATCCCCGACCATAGCGACATGACGATCATCGGCGATGACTACGTGAGATTTTGTCGCGTAAACGGAAGCCATCATAGCCTTGGTGTAAGCTTGGACGTTTAAAAACACGCGAGTAGAGATGCAAAAGACAAAACGGCCGCATTATCAGTGCATTCATTATGGAGAGTTAATTGAAATCATTCAAATTTATACCACTTGCATTTAATGCAATTATCGTAACCACGTTGCTGGGCTTGTCGTTTTCAAGCATCGCAGCGAGCTCAACACATTCTTTTAGCGGGGGATTTTCGAAATCTTCAACTTCGTCGGCTTCTAAATCGAGCGTGACTCCTTCTTTACCCACAAAACCCACAAAATCGACAAGTTTCGGTTCTTTTGGCAACGCAAAAAAAACGGATGCTGTTCCGGCTGCGGAACCCAAGTCGGCCATGGCTCAAGGCCTCGACACTAAAGCATCGCAAGCAACTGCACTTCAAA
>JACMQE010000283.1 GCA_014377145.1 Glaciimonas sp.
AACGACGCATCGCGGAGGCAAAGCCCACCAACAGTAGCGCACGGTCACGGGCCGCTTTGATGGGTTTCTGGCGGTCGATCATTACCATTGCCTCCAACAAGTCATCTTTAACCATTGGCCGAGCTTGCTTTTGCTTGGTGCCAAACGTGCGGCGGATGCCCTGCATGGTGCGCTTCACTGTGATGTGGACGGTTGGGGATTTCAAAACGCTTTCGAGGTGGGCTTTATGCAGCGAAATAAGCCGACGCTCAAGGGTCGCCACAGAAAGTTTTCCGGCGAATTGGGCCAGGTACTCGATCACTTGCGCAGCGGTGGCCGGAACCGTGATACCACTGGCAGCGAACATGCGAATATCGCTGGCATACGCGCACTTACTGGCTTCGGATTGTGCAGCTTCCATGAAGCGGTCAGCAGTGGCTGAAAAACTGTCCAGAACGGCCTGTGGTTGCGTCGGTGGCTGGTTGCTGATGGCGGTCTTGGACTTGCGAACGGTTGCCGTGCTTGTGTTTTTGGCGGAAATTTTGGTCATTTTGAAAGGCTTTCTGGCTGTCGATAACTGAGAGATATCGCTACCTGAGGTTGAAGAAAAATATTCCCCAAACCCTTGGGCGCGCAGACGTGTTTAGCCAACACGCGCCAAGGGCATGACAAGAAAAATCAAGTGGGGAATTTGGGAAGAAAAACCAAACCAACGCAGGGCGCGTCAGTCAATACACTTCGCCATTGCAGCAAAATGTGTCTCTATTCTCTCAGGCTAATGGAAGCTAGGCAATCATATTCATCTTATTATCCCTATTGCGTTTTAATATATGCCTTTGGTCCAATATAGTTAAGTACCAGCAATAACTGGTGCCAAGATATTACGTAATTCGTCAGCTGCAGGGTCTGCCGGTAATCCAAGAAGAGATTTTAGAAATTTTCTATACTTTGTTTTCTTAAGCTCATTCCGTTGGCTGCAAAGTGTTACGTAAAATGTTACCCAATCATCATATTTTTTATCATCGGTAGCTAAAAAATCAAAGTGATCTGCCAGCCTCATCGCATTTTTTCGATCTACGCCACAAATACGTATTGTTTGCGCACCTTTACCCACAAAGTTTTTATATACCGGTAATACGCGTCTATATGAATCAATGCGAAGGTAGTCTGTCCAGACATCGAGGTGTGGGTTAACTATCAGATAGTGCGAAGAATCTAGATAGACCTGATCAAACTCGTTTATCAAAGGAAAAACCAAAACACTGGTAATCCCTTTCGCACTATTGCAAGTTTTACAGGAAAGTGCCAGATTCTGAAGATGAAAAACCACTGATGGCTTATTGACTTTAGCGATCAAATGCTCAAGATCGAACGTTGCATTGTGGTCATCCAACTCGGCTGCACAGAAACAGCAAAATCGACCTTGACCCACTTTATATAAATAGTTTTTTAGATTGCTTTTAAATTTGCAAATCAGGTCCCGTTCAGCTTGCGTCAATGGCAACTCTTTACTCGTATGAGACCAACAGGCATGACCATGCAAAGAAACTAAATTAGCAAGTGATGCCTCATCCGATACAGTAAGTGATAGCTTAGTTATATTGAATTTATTTATTTTCTTGCTATTCATTGGAGTCAGTGCCTGCTAATGAAGAGTTCCCCTCTGAGAATATATCAAGTGCGTCTTCTATCAACCCCATAGTTCGTTTGTCAAATGGTTCAGCCTTTGAATAGAGAGAACGAAGTTCGAGTAGACGCTCTTTAGAATCACTTTTACGACTTTCATCAGCTTCAGCTCGCATTACTAGCGAAAGAATTAGGCGAGAGACGTATGTACTGTCTCTCACGGCAAGATCAAATACTTCAAGTAATGTTTGATCAACTGACGCGTCAGCTGACGATTCCAATGGCAAATATTGATCTTCGCCTAACTTCAAAATCTCAAGATCGAATTCCGCAGCACGCTGCGCAATTAAAGCCGAATGAGTAGCAATAACTATGTGACAACCATTAAAAGGTTCCATCACGCCAAGTAACAAATCGAGAAAACGTGTTTGCCACTCAGGGTGAAGACTAAGCTCGGGCTCGTCTATAAGTATTAATGAACCGCTTTCTGCTTCTGCAACGATTCCAAAAAGGGAGCTAATTAGCTGTTGCTCGCCCGAGCTAGCATCAGTCAGGCTAAATTTATCATCAAACCCGATTCCATGGAACTGATTTTTGACCCTTAGTTCATTCGTTCTAATGTAGCAGTCGGATAGTCTGATTAGTCCAACGCGACTTAAAACAATTATTGATTTCAATCGCTTATTATCTTGGAACGTTGATGCAGAATTGAGAGCCAACTCAAGACTATACCCTTCACGTCTTGCTAAATCTAAAGTATCGGCTTTCTGGGAAAGCTGTAGATCCTCAACAGCAACGGCTAACAGTTCTACTAACTCTTCATATGGTTGACTCTCAATTTCTCGGGCAAGTCTCAACTCGTCAGTAGATTTGATATTCTTATTTACCAAACCATCAAGTAACTTTCTTATGGAAGACCTTAACTCAAAGTCTTTCGCCAATATATTAAGATTACGGCTTAAAGGAGCAACTTCAAATCTCAAATCCAAAAATGGAGAAAATCCAAGCGAATTCAATGCTTTGCTCAAAGGTGACGCATGTTCTGGTTTTGTAAAAAGCTTGCGGATTACACGTCCCACTGCATCCTTGGATACCGATCCACGTATGCCCATATTTCGCGTAAAGCCGACAGCGCAGTAATGGTCATTTGTCGGATTAAGGTACTGAGTAAGTGTAGGTGGCTTTGAACGCTCTTTCGGAAATCGCGAGAAAGGACTAAACGTCTGCGCGACCACTCGCACTGGTTCGGCTATCGATTGACTTTTAATCGTTGCTTGGACCGGAGGGACACCGCTTTTATCAAAATTTCGACGGTTGGTATATACATATGCTAAGCCAGATAACAGTCGTGTCTTACCCACACCATTTGGTCCAACGATAACTGTAAT
>JACMQE010000284.1 GCA_014377145.1 Glaciimonas sp.
CTTGCTGGTGGCTTTGTCGTTAGTGCGTGAGTTGGGACCAGTCCTGACAGCGTTGTTGTTTGCCGGTCGTGCTGGTACTTCGCTGACCGCCGAAATTGGCTTAATGAAAGCTGGTGAGCAATTGGTTGCTATGGAAATGATGGCAGTTGATCCGCTACAGCGCGTGATAGCACCGCGTTTCTGGGCCGGAATTATTGCGATGCCATTATTGGCGGCAGCATTTAGTGTGCTGGGTATTTTGGGCGGCTATGTCGTCGGCGTGCAATTAATTGGGGTTGATGAAGGTGTGTTCTGGTCGCAAATGCAGGCCGGTGTCGATGTCTGGCAGGATGTGGCAAATGGCGTCCTGAAAAGTATTGTATTCGGTGTCGCAATCACATTTATAGCGGTGTATCAAGGTTATGAAGCCAAGCCAACGCCGGAAGGCATAGCGCAGGCGATAACCCGCACGGTCGTCATCGCGTCGCTTACTGTATTGGCCCTGGATTTCTTATTAACCACATTAATGTTTAAATAACATTCAATACAGGGTTTTGTCTTACCTTTGTTAGTTAGTTGGTTATTTAATATTGCATTCAGTGGCTGATAAAAATTTTTATTTATACCTATGGCATTATATCGAAGCGCGATATATGCTTCACTTGGCATTTTTAAGGTGAACAATATGCAACAAAAATCGGTAGACGTATGGGTGGGCTTATTTGTAGTGTTAGGTGCATTTGCACTTGTCTTTTTGGCGTTTAAGGCGGGTAACCTAGGGGGGGCGGTATTTCAGGGCAGTTATCCTATTATTACCAAGTTTGATAATATCGGCGGCCTCAAACCGCATGCACCCGTGAAAAGTGCCGGAGTAGTAGTCGGTAGGGTCAGTGCGATTAATTTTGATGACAAGAATTTTCAGGCGGTGGTCACCTTGAATATAAATGATCGTTACAAGTTTCCCAAAGATAGCTCAGCTAAAATTTTGACTGCTGGATTGCTGGGTGAGCAATATATTGGCGTGGAAGCTGGTGGCGACGAAAAATATCTGGTCGCCGGTGAGAGTATCAAAATGACACAATCAGCCCTATTGCTGGAGAATCTGATCAGTCAGCTTATCTATATTAAGGCGGCGGACGGAAAGGATAGTTCAAAATGAAAATCAGGCACCTCAGCACCTTAGCTTTGGTCGCGGTCTTGAGCGGTTGCGCGACAACTGGTGGTGCTAATAATTCGCAGGATCCAATCGAAGGTTTCAACCGTGCGATGTTTACGTTTAATGACAAATTTGACCAAATCGCGTTTAAGCCGATAGCAACGGTGTATAGAAACTGGCTGCCATTATTTTTACAAACAGGCGCGAATAACTTTTTCGGCAATATTGCCGATGTTTGGAGCGCGGTTAATGGTTATTTGCAAGGCAGTGGTGTAGATGGTACGACCGCTGTGATGCGTGTAGCGGTAAATACGACTTTCGGTCTGGGCGGCGTGCTCGATGTCAGCTCGGCAGCTGGATTGGAAAAAAAGGACAAAGATTTTGGTCAAACGCTTGGAAAATGGGGTGTCGGTTCTGGGCCTTACGTTGTGTTGCCTTGGTTTGGCCCATCAAATGTGCGTGATACCGTAGCACTTCCGGCTTATTTTTACGGTGATATCTGGTTTTACAAGTATCCTGTGCGCTGGCGTAATACTGGCACGTTTGTACGTCTGGTCGACCAGCGTGCTAACTTACTGGACGCATCGATATTGCTAGGAGATGCTGCACTGGATAGGTATGAATTTGTGCGTGATGCTTACACACAGCGTCGCCAAAGCCAGATTGATGGGCCTGGTAAAGAGGACTAATTTCAAGCTTCTGCCAATGCAAGTTTTCAGCATTATTTGAGAAATCTGGCGTCATAGCAAACGTTACATGTTCAGAAGTAATTCAACATTCCGTCAATTACCAATATTGGGTAAAGTTATTAAATATGAAGACTCTTAAGAAATACATAGCCGCAGCGTTAATTTTCGGTGCGTTTGTATTTACCGGCACTGTCTTGGCACAAGAAGCACCGGATGCACTGATTAAGCGCATTAGCCTAGATGTGATTGAGACCGCCAAAGCGGACAAGAGTATCCAGGGCGGCAATCAGCAACGAATTTTAGCGCTGGTTGAAGAGAAAATTATTCCTTATGTAGATTTTGATCGCATGACTTCGCTGGCGTCCGGTCGTTTCTGGCGTGAAGCTACAACAGACCAGAAAAAACAACTAACTGAAGAGTTTCGTAGCCTGTTGATCTTTACCTATTCAGGTGCATTGTCACAAGTACGCGATCAGAAGATTGATTTTAAGCCAATGCGTGGTAGTGCAGCCGATACTGAAGTTGAAGTGCGTTCTCAAGTTTCGCAATCGCGTGGCGAGCCTATTCAACTTAACTATCGAATGGAAAAAGTTGCCAACAGCTGGAAAATTTATGATGTCAACATTTTGGGTGCATGGCTCGTCGAATCATATAAGGGGACGTTTGCTTCAGAAATTGGCCGTTCGGGTATTGATGGCTTAATTAAAGCGTTATCTAACAAGAACAAAGCCCGCGTTACTAAAGCTAAATAATTCGTTAGTGCAAATATCTAGCAGCAGCGTTAAATTGTTGGCTTCACTGTTAGTTTCGTAGTTAGTCTTAGCCGTTCACATTATTGATCGACCACCATATGTTCAGACCTTCCCATTCTCTTACTGTCAGCAACGTAAAACTCTCTCTGGAAGCGGGTTTGCGGGCGATTGCAGGTGGTGAAACCAAGATTGATCTTGGTGACGTGGTGAAGGTTGATTCTGCCGCTGTGGCGACTTTGCTCGCCTGGCAACGCGCGGCCCTTAATCGTGGGTCGGTGCTGCTTTTCTCCAATTTTTCCTCCAGCCTGGAAAGTTTGATTGACTTATATGGTGTGATGGATTTACTTTCTCTTATAACTGAACCAGCATTAATTGAAGATGCAACCGTGACAAACACTAATATTTCTAATCATCGCGTTAATAATGAATCTGCCAATCCTCTGGCTGATCCCATCGCAATGATCTTTTTTCTCCCTACGCCTGAGAGCGTCGCTTTTCCGCGACATGCGTTGGATTCAACATTATTCTAACGCCCACATCGCCCTGGTAGTTTGTTCTTGATCCCGGTTATTTTGCACGAAATTCCCCATAATCGTGGGTTTCGCGCTACGTATTCGTGGCTTTTTTCGCATTGCTCGCGATCCACCTTTTTAAATTAAATTAAGCCATTATGGCGGCCATTCAAATTACTAACGTTAAAAAGCGCTACCAATCTTTACAAGCATTGGATGACGTTTCGCTCAATATCCAAGAGGGCGAATTTTTTGGTTTGCTCGGGCCTAACGGTGCAGGTAAAACTAGCTTGATTTCGATCATTGCGGGGTTGAATCGGGCCGATTCAGGTAGCGTCAATATCCATGGTTATGACGTCATCAGCGATTTTCGGAACGCACGTAAAAAACTTGGCGTCGTCCCGCAAGAGTTGGTGTTCGATCCATTTTTTACCGTACGTGAAACGTTACGTTTGCAGTCCGGCTATTTCGGACTGAAAAATAATAATAAATGGATCGTCGAGGTGATGGAACATCTGGACTTAACCAATAAGGCTGACGCCAATATGCGCACGCTATCCGGTGGCATGAAACGCCGTGTACTGGTCGCCCAAGCGTTGGTGCACAAGCCGCCAGTGATTTTGCTCGATGAGCCTACTGCTGGTGTCGACGTCGAACTGCGCCAGAATTTATGGAAATTTATTTCACAGCTGAACCGCGAGGGTCATACCGTCGTCCTGACTACGCATTATCTGGAAGAAGCACAGGAACACTGCAACCGAATCGCCATGCTAAAACGTGGCAAAGTGGTTGCACTGGACACTACTACGGCTTTGCTAAAACGGATTTCAGGCTCGCAATTACTATTGCATTTGCTCCCCGGTGTTTTGTTGCCAGAATCATTGCGACCTTTGGTAATGCCAGTTGGTAGCAAAGAAGGAGTAGGAAAATTTGCCTTGCGGGTCACTGCATATACCGAAGTCGAGCCGATCCTGGCGACCTTGCGCATGGCAGGTGTCGCGATTGACGATATGTATTTGCAGCAGGCTGATTTAGAAGATGTATTTTTACAGATTATGGACGGTAAAAGTGTGGATGGCGTTAATGTGAATGAATACAAAGCGACTGAATACACTGTAGGTGGTGCCCGGTGATTGGATTTCAAACACTTTTCTATAAAGAAGTATGGCGCTTTTGGAAGGTAGCAGCGCAGACTATTGGCGCACCGGTCCTGACTGCAATGTTGTATTTGTTGATTTTCGGTCAAACCTTGAAAGGCAATGTTCAGGTCTATCCCGGGGTGGAGTACACCACGTTTCTGGTTCCTGGCCTAGTAATGATGAGCGTGCTGCAAAATGCGTTCGCAAACACTTCTTCGTCATTGGTACAATCTAAAATGACCGGCAATTTGGTTTTCGTCTTATTACCTCCGTTATCGCACTGGGAATTGTTTAGTGCCTACGTATTAGCCTCCGTTGTGCGTGGCTTATTAGTTGGTGGCAGCGTACTGCTTATTACCGCATTTTTTGTTAATTTATCCTTCATAGCGCCTTGGTGGATCATTATTTTTGCGGTATTGGGCGCAGCATTTCTAGGGACAATGGGATTGATTGCCGGGATTTTGGCTGATAAGTTTGATCAATTGGCGGCATTTCAGAATTTTCTGATCATACCCGCCACTTTCTTGGCTGGTGTGTTCTATTCGATTCATTCGTTGTCGCCGTTTTGGCAAACGGTTTCCCACTTTAATCCGTTCTTTTATATGATTGATGGATTCCGCTATGGCTTTTTTGGTCAGTCAGATGTTAATCCATTCATTAGTATTGTCATTATTATAATTTTTTTGGTTATTTTGGTAACAGTTTCGGTACAGATGTTGAAGCAGGGCTATAAGCTACGTCATTAAGCTTTAGTACTAAAATAGTATCGCCTTCGGCCACTTAGTTTCGCTACTAATTAAATGCAGTTTTAAATCAAGCAGGTATTTACTATGTTCCCTACACCCGAACTCGTCAAAAGTTACATTGCAGGCGGTCTTGCTTGTTCACATCTGGAAGTCGATGGCGATGGACAGCATTTCACCGCTGTGATTGTGTCGGATGTTTTTGCTGGACATCGGCTCATCCAGCGCCATCAAATTGTCTATTCAGCACTGGGTGATCGTATGCGTGATGAAATTCATGCGTTGTCGATGAAGACTCTGACACCTGAAGAGTTTCAAAAAAGAGTGCGATAGTTTCTGATCAAATTTAAGAAGACACAATATGGATAAACTACTAATTCAAGGTGGCCGTCGTTTCTCCGGTGAAATCGTTATTTCCGGTGCCAAGAATGCGGCGCTGCCGATATTGTGTGCTGGTCTGTTGACTTCAGATCAACTCGATTTAAGTAATGTACCAAATTTGCACGATGTCTTGACCATGCTAAAACTATTGGGACAGATTGGACTAAAGGTGAAGCAAGAAGGCCAATCTGTGATATTGCAGGGCGATGCCGTTACTAATCTCGAAGCGCCATACGACATGGTGAAAACTATGCGCGCCTCGATTCTGGTGTTGGGGCCATTACTAGCACGTTTCGGTGAAGCAAAAGTGTCGTTACCAGGTGGTTGTGCTATTGGTTCGCGCCCGGTCGATCAGCACATCAAGGGTTTACAAGCGATGGGGGCCGAGATCAATATCGAAGCCGGCTACATTCATGCCAAGGCTAAGAAGCTAAAAGGAGCGCATGTCGTCACCGAGATGATTACCGTGACCGGAACCGAAAATCTGTTGATGGCTGCCACATTGGCGGATGGCGAGACCATACTGGAAAATGCAGCTCGTGAACCGGAAGTGACCGATCTTGCCAATTTGTTAGTGGTGATGGGAGCGCGGATTGAAGGTATCGGTACTGACCGCCTAGTCATTCAGGGTGTGGAAAAATTACATGGTGCATCGCATGCGGTGATCGCTGATCGTATTGAAACCGGCACATTTCTGTGCGCCGTGGCGACGACCGGTGGCGACGTATTACTGAAAAATACTCGTAGTCATACGTTGGATGTAGTGCTCGATAAATTGCGTGAAGCGGGGGTTATTCTAACCTCGGGCGATGACTGGATTCGCGTGCAGATGGCTGCGCGTCCTAAAGCGGTGAGTTTCCGTACGACCGAATATCCAGGATTTCCGACCGACATGCAGGCTCAATTCATGGCCATGAATCTGATTGCCGATGGTAACAGTCATGTAACAGAAACGATTTTTGAAAATCGCTTCATGCACGTTCAGGAAATGAACCGGCTTGGCGCAGCCATTGATATCGAGGGAAATATCGCGATCATCAAAGGTGTTGATAAACTGTTTGGTGCGCCAGTGATGGCGACGGACTTGCGGGCATCCGCGTCGTTAGTGATTGCTGGTTTGGTGGCCCAGGGCGAAACTTTGATTGAACGAATTTATCATCTGGATCGTGGCTACGATCAAATGGAGCGTAAATTGTCGGCGGTGGGTGCCAATATCGAACGCATCAAGTAATAACCATGCAATCCGGCATTTAGTCGGGTATTCGGTTACCCATATATCTGGATATCGGATGACTGAAAGAATAAAATGAGTCAAAAATTAACCTCAGCATTATCTAAGGGACGCATCTTTGAAGAGACGTTATCCTTACTTGCCGCAGCGGATATTTGTCGTTATCGAAAATCCGGAAACGTCGCGCAAGCTGATTCTGCCAACCAATGATCCGTTGGTCAATGTCATCATCGTTCGCGCATCCGATGTGCCGACCTATTCCAATACGGTGCTGCCGATTGGGGCGTAGCTGGTAAGGATGTGTTGGTAGAGCACGGCGGCGAAGGTTTGTTGTACCAGCCGATTGATTTAAACATCGCCAAATGCCGTATGTCGGTTGCTTTATCTACGAAAATGCTGTGCGTCAAGGTGGGCGTTTACGTGTCGCTACGAAATATTTGCTGACTGCACGCGAACATTCCGCAGCAAAAGGTGTGCACGTTGATCTGATCAAATTGTACGGCTCAATGGAGTTAGCGCCGCTGGTTGGTTTGGCAGATGCGATTGTCGATCTAGTCAGCACAGGTAATACATTGCGCGCTAATCATCTTGTCGAAGTTGAGCATATTATGGATATTTCATCGCGTCTGGTCGTCAATCAGGCTGTGTTGAAATTAAAGTACACGCAGCTTCAGTCGATTCTGGAAGCGATTGAAAAAGTGTCAAGCTGCATCGTTTAAGCGAATACCTGCGAATACCCGAGTGAATGAGCCACGATCATGACAATAAAAATCAGAAAACTGAATGCTAGCCACGCCAATTTTCAGATGCAACTTTTGGCTATGCTGGCATTTGATGCTATTGAAGACGATGCCATCGATCAGGCTGCGGCGCAGATTTTGGCTGATGTAAAGGCACGCGGCGACCTCGCTGTTTTAGCCTATACCAACCAGTTTGATCGGCTTGAAGCAGAGAATGTAATGGCGCTGGAAATTGGACAAGATGAATGGCGGGCAGCGTTAATGGCATTGGCCCCAGTGCGTCGTGCGGCAATACAAGTTGCTGCTGATCAGGTGCGTGTTATCATGAATGTCAGAAGCAAGAATGCGGCTCGGATGGCTTCAGTTATACCGAGGCCGATGGTACGGGTACTAGGGCAAAAAGTGATCCCGCTAGATCGTGTCGGCATTTGTGTCCCAGGCGGCAAGGCGGCTTATCCATCTTCGGTTCTGATGAATGCGATCCCCGCCAAGGTTGCTGGCGTACAGGAAATTATCATAATAGTGCCGACCCCAGACGGCGTAAAAAATTCGTTAGTACTGGCAGCCGCAGCCATTGCCGGGGTGAATCAGATATTTACTATCGGCGGCGTACAGGCCGTTGGTGCCCTAGCTTATGGCACCGCAACGATCCCGCAATTGTCGAGCCGGGAAATGCCTACGTCGCCGCTGCTAAACGCCGCGTGTTTGGAACTGTCGGCATTGATATGATCGCCGGACCGTCTGAAATTTTAGTAATTTGCGACGGCAGTACGGATCCGGACTGGATTGCGATGGA
>JACMQE010000285.1 GCA_014377145.1 Glaciimonas sp.
AAGGCAAAGATACTGTCCATCAAGTAATTGATCTTTTTATGTAGCGTCCATGCGGATTTGCCATGTTGTCGCTCTTGTCGAATATAGCTGATGCATTTGCGGCGAAAACCCAGCCAGAATATTTGAGCAATCAATGAACTGTGGCGTTCGTCTAGTTGCAATAAGGTATCGCGAAAATGCCGGTTGCAGCCGAACACATCCACTCCTCCCGGCGGGATTTCAGGCACGACATAACGGCGATATAACCCCCAGAATATTTGGGCTGGAATACGATTCAAAAAAGGGTCTGCGCGCCCATCACGCACGCCAACCACGACGTCCATTTCCTCATGGCGTAAAACACGATCCATTTCCAACACTAACTCTGGCGGCTCCTGAAGATCTGCGGCCATAACCGCGAAACGCTCACCACCACCAAGTTGCATACCCACTCTAATTCCCAGGAAAGAGCCGAAATTTTTGGTCAGCAAGGCAAGCTTTGAGGGGAATGATTGCTCTGGCAGTGCGGTACGCAACAACTCATAACAACGATCAGGGCTGCCATCGACCACAAACACGGTTTCCATTTCATCATTCAATGCTTGGTGCAGTTTTTTTACCGCACAGAGCAAATCAGGAATGGAACCTTCGTTACGGTAAACAGGTATGACAAGTGTGAGCATAGTAGTAATTTATTGCTGAAAATATTCAACAACAGCTACTACCACTCGCTTAACTTCGATCTCGGTTAAACCAGGAAAGCACGGCAGTGAGACGACGGATGCGCAGGCTGACTCCGTGACATCCAATTGAACAACTCCAGAATATGGGTAAGCTGGCTGCTTGTGGTCCGGTATCGGGTAGTGCACATCAGTTGCGATGCCGCGTTCTTTAAGAAATTCACGGAAGGAATAGCGATCTTTGACGCGCAATACATAAAGATGTGCCACATAGTCGTCACCTGTAGAACATGGTCGCTCTAACGGCAATGCGGCAAACGCATCGTTGTAAATCTGAGCAATACGACGTCGCTCATTGTTCCAATAAGCGAGATGGGGCAACTTTTCTCGCAGAATTGCCGCCTGGATTTCATCCAATCTGCTGTTACGGCCCCCTTCAGTCGTCACCTGATATTTTTGCGACCAACCGTATTGCCGAAGTGCGCGAATTCGAGCGGTAAGATCACCGTCATTGGTTGTTATTGCGCCACCGTCGCCGAGGGCCCCGAGATTTTTTGTTGGATAGAAGCTGAAACAGGCAATTTTGCCAAAGCTGCCTGCCTGCCTGCCATTGCGTGTTGCACCATTTGACTGGGCGCAATCTTCAATCAATGGGATACCAGCCTCACTTGTCATGCGAACCAGCTCTTCAACATCAGCTAGCTGACCATACAAATGTGTAACGATAACTGCCTTAGGTTTTTGTTTTAGCGCCTTAGCTAGAGCATCGACAGACATCGTGAGTGTTTTATCATCGACATCCACATAAAGAGGTATGGCGCCAATCGCGTGGATAGCGGTGCTGCCGTAGAAACCAGCATTTGCGACGGACACTACCTGATCCCCTTTTTTAACATCCAGGCCGCGCAAAGCAAGTTCAAGCGCGTCAGTGCCATTAGCAAGTGAAACACAGTTTGAAACACCAACATATTTCGCAAACTCACTTTCAAAGCTTACAACTTCTTCTCCAAGAACATACCAGTAGCTATCAATGACACGTTTTATCGGTAGAGAAAAATCAAGGCCTGCATTGGCAGCTACCGCAGAGAATAAGGGGACGAGCGACAGTGTATTCATTAAATTTATCCGGTTTTATTTATAAATGACTTTTCTAATTTTCGGCAGAAAACTAAACATACTGCTTGCTTATAGCAGTTTGATTGAAAATAGCTAACTACATAGCTCGGTGACCCCTTGGGCGCAAAGGCTTGCCTTCTGAGGTGCCGAATAATCGCCAAATTTCAAAATAAGAACGTCATTGGTAATCGCAATCCAGCCGGCATGAGGCCAAACTGGCATGGCCTTGCCTTGCGCATAAACTCTGACTCTATCAGCTTCATTAGCGCCAATTGCTGCAAGACCATTTAAATTTAAATATGCTGATACTCTATATCTGTTGCCACCATCCCATTCAAAAAATGAAGCGCCGAATGTTTCTGTTTTAGACTGGATGCCTGTGACAGGCCAAGAGTGGTTACCAATAACTTCAGTTTTAATCACTGCAGATAAGTCTGGATTAATTTTTCTTATTTCGTTGATTATTGTTTCTGCGAGCATCTTGTCTCGGAATTCAGCAGAAGCAGATGACGCGAATAGATGATTGTTTATTTGTGAGTTGCCTATAACCGCCAGCCAGCAAAGTGAAATGAGGATAATCCTTCCAACTTTTCCACTTGCTGTATATGCATAAGCTACAACTATTGCAATGCCAACAGGTACATATACTAATGATCGCAAAGGTGCGCCACCTTGTGCAATCGCATCAGCAAATACCATTACTAAAATAACCGCGATTAAGATTGGCACAGTATGCAAAAGGGTGTGATAACGCCTATTGAGAACTGGAAAAATAAAACAAAAAATAATTGAGACAAATACGCTCGCACTGAGCCATATTGAACGAATGCCAAACAAATTAGGGCTTAAACTGAATATTTCTATAATTCGCCTGAATGATGCAATGGTTCTATGAATGGGATTATCAAGGAATCCATTTATATCTATAAATTGCCCAATATATTTAATGTCTAATGATGCAGTTTTGATTGCAACGATGTTAATTATCAAATATGCAGCTATGCTACCAAAGAAATATATGGCAGAGAATTTTAAATTGCTCAGTAGATTGCCATTGGTCTCAGTACGGTAACGCCATGCATGAACAATCGCAAGCATGGCTAATGCAAACACAAATGTTTGATAAACACCTATTGCAAACGCTGCAAGAAAACATGCAAGTACAACTGATTGCAGCGTCCTTTTATATATTAATGAGTTACTTACCCCAAGTGATAAAAATGCGAAGCCGATACCATACGCGAGTGTGCTGAAGGTAAATGTAAATGGCAATGTTGGTGTTGTGATAGCTAAGGCGGTAATACTGAGAATGCCTGCCTGGTTTATTTCAAATGTTTTGCGTAACAGCAAAATTATTCCTATAACCAAGCCTGCCAACCCCAAAAATATTGATACGACAGGTACGATTGGGCTTTGAACTAAGACGTAATTTAATAAGGCCATACCCCAGCGGCCTTGTGCAAGCCATCCGATCCACTGGCCACTATGACCTGCGTGTATTTCTTCATCGATTGTCAGGTTAAAGTTAAAAATTTCATAGCCATAGGATAAAAATATAACTGCAGCAATGGCAAAGTAGAAATAAATCTCAAAATGTTTTCCCTCATTGAAGTGTACGTTTGTAAGATCAGGGGAGTTTGTAACAATTTTATTATTCATTGGTTAATTCGCTCAATCCATCACACTTTACAGACATTAACACTTCTATATATTCTGCACGAATACCCAAGTTAAGGTTATCGATCGAGATGATTGTTGTGGGCGTTTTTGCCACTTCAGTAATAAAACCAGCTAGATCGAAGCCCCAATGCATTGTGACCAATGCACCCGTTGCGTCAATCGGGTTGCCGTGATATTCGGGCTCGTGGTGGTAAATGATCTTGCCAGCCTTGTTTTGTGAAGCCCATCGCTCACTTTTCTTGGTTTTGTTCATTAGCGGTACAGTAAAAATATGTGCACCACCGGGCTTTAAAGTACGAGCAACTTCTTTAAATGCTTTATCGGGATGGAATATGTGCTCCATTACATCTTGACTAATATGCAAGTCAATACTTTCATCGTCAAAAGAGAGTGCCTCAAGATTCTCGCACCTCATGCCGCTGTAAATGGCACCCAGTTTTTGGCCCAGGAAAAATTGCGACGGTATATAGTTCTTGCATTCCTGTGCCAGTCTTACACTTGCCCCCCTGTTGCCAGGTGAAGTCTCATGGATAATCAAATCTCGCCAGTTAGGATAAAACTGCTCTATAACGTGCATGAGTGCACGTTCTCTGGGAATGCTTCCACATTTTGTGCAAAAAAAATGGTCTCGCAACCAAGCATTCTTAGCGACAAAAGACACCATTTGATTGCAAGTGGAGCAATACCCTTCACTCTCCAAAATATTCTCAGTTGTCATTTGTTTTTTCCCATTAATAAAAGTAGTTGTGTAATCACTTTAAATAGTTGCCCTTAGATGGTTACCAGCCTGTTGGCACTCCAACTGCAAAGCATGTTGAATAATAGTTTCTATATCTGCATGGCACGGTATCCAGCTTAGCCTCTTCTTGGCCAAAGACGAATCAGCCACAAGCACTGCCGAATCACCATCTCGGCGCGATGCGTCAATTATCTTGATTTCGCAGCCTGTTACCTTGCGCGCCACATCGATCACTTGCTGCACGGAAAACCCATTGCCATTACCCAAGTTGTAGGCCGCGCTCGCACCCCCCTGCATCAGTTGTTACAGTGCGAGTAGGTGTGCTTGGCACAAGTCCATGATGTGGATGTAGTCACGGATGCAGGCTCCGTCTGCAGTAGGATAGTCTCAGCCAAAACGGAAATAGCCTCGCGCCGACCAGATGCCGTCTGCAGAATCAGCGGGATCAGGTGGGTTTCAGGATCATGTAGCTCACCTATTAGGCCGTCCGGATGCGCGGCAGCCGCCTTAATGTAACGCAGACAAACCGATCTGAGGCCATAGACTTGATCATAGCCCGCCAGCATTTGCGCTGCTCTGTCAATAGGGGTTGATGGGGATTTTGGATGCACTTCGTCTATCGGGGTATAACTTGGTTCACCAAATATTGCCGCTGTGGATGAAAATATGAAGTGGCGTACATTATGCTCATCCATTGCATCAAATAAGTCTAGTGCGTTGGCTACATTGTTGCGGTAATACTTGGCCGGGTCACGAACTGACTCGCCAACTTGGATATGACTTGCAAAATGCATTACCCCATCAAACTGATGGTGGGCAAACGTCCGGCTAAGCATCTCACTATCAGCAATATCGGGGTGTATGAACTTGCCGCCTTGCACTGCGTCACGATGGCCCGCAACAAGGCTGTCCAACGTCATTACTTCATGCCTCGCATCCAGCAACATCTTAACGATATGGAAGCCAATATAACCGGCGCCACCTACGACGAGTATCTTCATTACGCACTATCCACCGTCTCAATAACCCGTTCAAAATTTGGAAATTCGCGTGAGGAAAGCCCAAATTGTTCGTATAGTTCTTGGGCGTAACACCGCGCCGTTTCCTTCATGGAATCTGAAACAAGATGGCTAGTTGCTACAATGCGTTGCATTCGAACAATTTCGGCTAATTGGGAGAGGTTTAGCGAAGAAATCGTGACACTTTGGTCATGGCGCCGATGGAGGTTTGACGAATTAGGGGTAAAAGATAGCCCACCATGCTCAAGCAACTTTGTGTAGATATACCAGTCGCCTGCAACCGTGAACTCGCGCACTTGGACTTGTTCGCGCTTTAATACCTCACTCAGTATTTCGCGCCGGAACACAACCGCACTCACGTTAGGAATGGTATTTTTTACACTTAAGGCGTCAGCAATCTGATTAGGACCATCACTAACATAAGATCTTAGCCAGCGTTCGCGACTGATATCCGCAACATAGTCGAGATAATTATCGCATAACACTTTTCCATCAAAGGAGATTTGCTTGCTTTCGCAATAACTTAAAACTACGTCTGGATTGTCGAAACCTCGCAAAACATCGGACAGGAAATTCGGCTCGCTCAAATCATCAGCCTCGGCAATCCAAACCAGATCACCAGTCGCTAACTCAACCCCTTTTTGCCACTGCGCAAACACCGAGCCTGAATTTGTATCGTTGCGTACAAATTTGATATCAAGTGCAGAGTTCTGAATGATCTCTTTGATAACCTGCGCGCTGTCATCCGTCGAACAATCATCCAGGATGATCAACTCGTAAATGGGAAATATTTGTTTTTCAATTGTCCTGATTCGATCAACCAAGAAGCGAGCGTAATTATAGTTGGGTACAACCACAGACACACGCTGAAGCGGGTATTTGAGCAGCTTTAGCAGATCAAAAAGATAGTTACGGAACGAAAAACGCTCATGTATCTGCGTTTGTCCTGTTTGCCCCATACGGTTCGCTAAATCATGGTCCTCAAGAATCTCTTCTAAAACGGATGCAAAGGCATTGACATCAAACGCAGGCACCAGTTTGCCACAGCCGAGCGCAAATAGTTCTGTGCAGCCGCCGATTCCTTCAAAACCCACTACAGGAAGCGAAGCATCCATCGCTTCAAGCATGACTGATGGGAACGGGTCCTCTCGTGAGGTTAGTGCGTAAACATCGGCACCCGCATAAAACATATCAGTATCTTCACGACGACCCGGAAAGATGAAATGCGAGCTCATTTGTGGATCTTTGGCTAGGCTCTGCTCTACACGCTTTTGTATTTCTGCTTCCCAATGTCCCAGCCATACCAAATATACGTTTGGCAGGCGGCCAACCAAAACATTCCCAGCTTCAACAAAAAGATCGATCCCCTTTCTGTAGTCTGCATAACCGACTCCCAGTACGATTAATGCATCTGGTGGTAATTTCAATGCGCTACGCAACTCCTGGCGGGCGGCGTCGCGTTTGTGAACTCTCGCATTTTTCTTGTAGAGACCTTGTGGGCGCAGCACACGGTGTGCATCACGTACTGGCGCAACTTCCTGAAATTGGTCCGAAACTTGCTGAGCCGGGAAAACCACCCTATCAGCTAGACTTGCAATAGTCTTCGCCTGTTCATACATATTATATTGATCAATCACGCCCCGCAACTCGTGGATCAGGGAAATACACATGATGCCATGTGCCTTGAGTGTTTCAAGGAAGAACCCCGAAACAGTTGTATTGACGATGGCGAACTTATGTCCATCCGCTACGAGATTTCTAACAAGGGCGTGTGCTTCAGGGCCTCGATGATCCAACCCATCGAGGTCCTGTAAGCGTGCATATTGTGCATACTTGTTCTTAAGTACGCCATCGCCGAGACAGACGATCTCAACCTTGAAACCAAACCCTTGCTTAAGCTCTCTTGCTATATTCAAAGCGTGGTACTGTGCACCACTCGGAAACGCATCATGGGTAACGACGATGATCTTAGGCGACAGATCATTAGAATGCCGAAGGACATCATAAGTTGTTTGCAAGTATCCATAGCCAACCTTTTGATCCGGTTCAAGGTGGGTACCTTCTGCCCACTCATTCCAAGCATTTATGAATACAATTTTTTCGTCAGTAGTATATTTTTGGTTGGAATATACCTTATTGACAATCGAGGACAACCATTGTTTGTAACGCTGTAGGCTGAAACCGTGAAAAATATGACTATTGTTTTGCTTACGTGCAGTGTTGTCCCAAGAAAGCATGGCGGTTCTGTACAACTTGTAATCAGGTTCTTCCTTTAATACTGCATTGGCTACCCACTGGTCGTAGCTGAATATCTGTCCGTTAAATTCCGGATTAACCAATTCGACTTCGTGACTTACATCAGTACCTCGGACGTTATGCGGGGGGAACTCGACTGAGGCGTCAAAATCAAATTCTTTTGGTGAGTAGATGCCAAAAGTTTGTGCGGAAACAAGATACAAACCTGGTAAGCCATTTCTTATCACTTCTTCACGCCAAATCTTAGCGGTGGCAGCAATGTTTGGGATAATGTTAGCGCGGTAAATAATTAAGACTGGCTTCCCATCAATGCGAATGTAACGTTCATCTTTGAAGTATTTGACCAAATGGCGAATAAACGCCAACGAATCTTCATCGCTGTGATTCTGAGCAATGAGTATGTCATTTTCTTGGCCGTCCCATCGGCGACTCCAATTTTCGTTAGCCCACGTCAGGCAAAAGGGAATATCTACCTTTTTGTTGGTCAGCATCAACTCCAATGGAGTATCCATTAGAATCTTTCCCCCAAACCAGTAAAAATAGTAGCTGAAACCATATATGCCAAATTCCTTAGCTAATTTGGCTTGCCCCTCCATAACTTCTGGAACGCGCAGGTCATAATAGCCAGAGTGAATGGGGCAATGTGGTTGGTAGTGTCCGACATAATTTGGAAGCGACTTACCTACATTAGTCCATTCGGTAAAACCTTTTCCCCACCATTCGTCGTTTTCTGTGAAAGGATGGAACTGCGGTAGGTAAAAGGCGATCAGCTTTACCAAAGGGTTAATAGGTGGATTTTTCTGATATTCAACGAACTCGGTACGAGCTTGGATGAAATTTGACCGAGATTTTACAGGCTTGCTGTCGACCACTTCTCTCAATGGCTGCAGTGAATCAATTGGCCGAGTAGGCATAGCTATACGCTGAACCGACAAAGCACTACGAACCCCGGCCATCCCTTCGTTTTGGTAAATCCGAACAGCCTTGCCAACTGCGAGTTTTATTCCTCCTCCTTGCTTGATGGCAGAAGAAACTAATTTCATAATATGCCGCAACCGCTTCAATAGTGTCCCTATAGATCGAACAGGACTGGTCAAGCGCCAACTCGTCGAATTGCGGATCTCATTCACCATTTGGTTAAAGTTAGCTATCTGAACGTCGCCTTCAGCCACTGCATGATTGAGGTTGGATATATGCACATCGCGAACAGTCACGGCTTGATTAAGGTGAGCTATCTGTCCGTCATGTTCAGCCACAGCCTGCTTCAAAAGGGAAAGGTGTCTCGCCTGGTCTGACAAAAACTGGTGTGCATTAGTTATCCTACCCTCCGTATGTCCATATTTTTGGAAATGCTCCATGCCGGAAGTGAACTCGCCCCGATTAAGAGCTTCTTCAACATCCGGATTTGCTAATAAATAAATTTGCTCATTGAACACGCCTCTCTCCCTGATACGTGTTTATTTCATTTGCACGATATGACTATTGCTACAAGCTAAAGTAGCATTAGCTAAGTCTCGTAATATCACAATTTCATACTGTCCTGGTGCAAGCGAGTTGCCCGGTACTTCCAAATGAAAGCCGGATAGTTCCGCATTAGGTGCGCTGTATGCCGTAACCAAGTCCGTGCGCTTGATGCCCTGCTTAGCTTCAAATGTTTTACTAAACTTAAGATTGGTCGATGTGAACTGAATACGTATACGTTCCGGCTGTACAACTGTTTGGTTGTCAAACACCCATCCATCAACAGACATGATTTCCGCCGCAGGACGTATAGAATTTGCAATCGGCTGATCTAACGCGCAAGGTTTCGTAATGATGATGGGGGGGGCTTCGTTACAAGCAGCCAACAAAAGTAGAGATGTAAGATATATTATTTTTTTCATGATTAGTCCTTAGGTTTAACAAAAAAAGTCCTGCATTATGATCGATCGGCCTCGATACTCAAACAAATTGCTTCAATCAGTTTATTTTGCTCAGAGGTATAGCATTCGATTTCTCGATCGCGCTCGACCACAGCCTGATTGAGGCTGGCAATTTGACTTTCTTGTTCGGATACAAGTTGATTGAAGCTGGTGATCTGCCCGTCGCGTTCGCCTACGGCTTGGTGGAGGCCTGCGATCTGCCCGTCGCGCTCAGTCACGGCCTGGTTGAGGCTGGTGATTTGCCCGTCGCGTTCACCTACGGCTTGGTGGAAGCCTGCGATCTGCCCGTCGCGTTCAGTCACGGCCTGGTTGAGGCTGGTGATTTGTCCGTCGCGTTCCCCTACGGCTTGGTGGAAGCCTGCGATCTGCCCGTCGCGTACAGTCACGGCCTGGTTGAGGCTGGTGATTTGCCCGTCGCGTTC
>JACMQE010000286.1 GCA_014377145.1 Glaciimonas sp.
GAGCGCCGACTCGAAGTGCTCCTGCCCCGCCGGTGCGGAGCCAACAATTGCCAGCTTGCATTTGTGCCGCGTTGCGGCGTCCAACTGCGAAAACGCTTGAACCAACAGCTTTTGTCCCTTCCAGCGATTAATGCGTCCAACCAGCACAAACAAGACTTCATCAGTAGCCACATCCATTGCGGCACGCACAGTTGAACGATCATGGGCTGGGGCAGATGCATCAAAGCCATTCCAAATAACATGATATTTGTGCTTTGGGCCCGAGGGTCGAATCCAGGCCAGCGTCTCGCCTGAGTTGCAAACCACTTGCGTGGACAGCGCATCAACCAAGAACCGAAACCCTGCTGAAAGTGTGCGGGAAGTGGACATGATCTCCCGCACATGCCAAATGTGCGGCACCCCACACAAGCGTGCTGTTAATGCGCCCCCAAACACAGCCACAGTATTGGAGTAAAACAAGTCAAAGGGTGCCGATTGGTGAATACGCCCCAAGAAGCGCCAAGAGCGATAAGCAGCCCTAATCAGCTCTAAAAATCCTAACGGCGAAAACATCTCTCGCTGTATTTTGCAAACGTCACCTATAAAAACAGTTGCACCGGCAGCGCGCAACTCCGCAATTAATGGGCCATCGCAAGGAACGACTACAGTAACTATGTGGTCCGTATGGCTGACAAAATCCAAGAGAGATTTGTCCGACCCATATAAATCAGCCGATGAGTGAATGATCAGCAAGCGCATAGTAGACATTCACCAGATCTTGCTTAAGGCGTGAGAATTTGTAGCCACCGATCGCCACTGTTTTCTAAAAATTTCGACTGGCATACCAATAAATCTATTTAGAAAAATAGCAAAAACCACAGAAAAAACGACATTAAAAGAAGAAATTACCGCGGGTGAATGGTTGAGAAAAGGGATCAAAAAATATTCAACCAAAAAAATTACTAAAAAGTGACCAACATAAATTGGGTAGCTCAGTTCCCCAACTAATCTATCGAAGCGATTAAACCGCTGGTAGATAAAAAATAGCGGTAGAAGTGTTACAAAAGCCACAAAAAGAAATGGTGACTTGAGCGCGCCGCCTACCGGTATCAGAAAATAAGAAATAACAAATAATATGAAACAAAAAGTTGCAATACGACTGACCTTTTTCAGCTGGGTGGCATCAAGTCTCAAATAAAGGGGCAGGAATAGCTGATGGGATACGGCTCCTATTAGAAAGAAAGCGAGCTCGGCTGGGAAAAACCTATATGTCCAAGGATCGGTTGAACCAATGCCGATTGCAAATAAATAAACTCTGACTAGTATTGAAGCGAAAAGCAAGACAAACAAAACTGCTCGTCGCCTTAGAACAAAGACCGCCATGGCATAAAAGCTCAACTCAACACCCAATGATCATGCTTGTGGGACCAAGAGCCCTTTCCACAATTCAAATTCAGACAGCTTGAAATTGCAGGAAAAGTGGAAAACATTTTCATTTACAGCAGTAAACATTACCCAGTCTTGCCTAAACAAGGTCAAATTAGCAATACCTAGCGCAGTCGCTGCTGTCGTTGGAATCGCACGATATAGCGTAAAGAACGCTGGATTGAGTAACCAAAACACAAAGAAAGCACTGATCGCTACTACCAAATACATTGGATAAAGCCGCATCAACCGTGACTGATAGAAGTTCAAGTGGCTTAAATAATCCCTTCTTTCAGTCAATACATATGATGTGAGAAACCCAAATGTAATATAGAAAAGCTGGACGGCGACTCTTGGGCCAACGAAAACCATTCCTCCGTTCCATGGAGAATGTGCAGAAACCACAGTGATTGCTAAAAGAAAACGAAGAATTCCCACGCCATTTATCCCTGTTTTCACATTCTCTTTGCATAGATAGAAATCGCGCTGAGAAGTATCTTCATAATTGGAGCCTCACTCGATCTTTGTGTGAAAGACATATCCTGTGAATCAATTTCAGCATCCCAACCTGGCCAGCCTCTAAACTCGTGATAACACCAAGACCATCCAAATTTTTGAAATATTTTCAGACTATCTTCAATATACCTTTGGGCAGAATTGTTTGGTGCCCACCTTACACAGCTAAATTCACCAACGAATATAGGCAGGTTATATCGCCCTTGAAACGCGACAACATCTTTCAATGATTCCTCCAGGCGATTGCTATTCCAGCCGCCGACATCGATTACTGCATCCTTTAACTTCCACTCAGGTCCTGCGGGATAAGGAATTGACCTTGGCCACGCACTACTTACCTTTTGATGTGTTATGTCATGTGGTGTATAAAGGTGAAAGCTATAAACAATTTCTGAATCTTTAAATGGAGTAAGACCGCGCATCCCAATCGCCTGCCCGCCACCAACTCCCTCAAAAACTATCGGAAGCCTTGTTCCCGCAGAACGAATTGCGTAAATTGCCTGCGCTGCTAGCGGATGCCAAAGTTCTTGGGCGTCTTTAAGAATACCTGGAGGATTGGGTTCATTCAAAAGATCTAGGCCTGCAATTGCTGGATCATTTTGGAATGTTTCTGCGAACCATCGCCAGTTCGCGCAAAAACTTGATCGTAAGCTCACATTGGTCCAAAATGACGGCTTATCTTGATCTTCAAAAGTGGCGACAACCACGATTTTGAGACCAGTGGGCCTTAAATAATCTAATATTTTCTTCAACCCAGCAACATCCGAAGGGCTGCGACCATATTGAGTGCAATTGATGCACTTCTTAAATGGGAAAAAAATTCTAGCGACATTGGCATTGGTAGATAACAGAGATTTGAAGTAAAACTCATCATCAGCACGCGAGCTAACTCGGTCAATAGCAAAACCGCGCATACCAGTTTCTTTAAAATTCTCTGCCGTAACAGGCGAATAGCTATTCCCAAAAGCAAACCCATATGTTGAGCCGATACCACTCAATGACAAATATCTTAGTATCTGTCGTCTACTACTACTTTTCATGGCTTTCCCTTTTCGGCGAAGTTAAGCTGGCAATCAAAAATCCAATAGCCAATAAAAAAGAGAATAAGTCTAATTTATTGAATGCGCCGGCAATTACGTAAGTAGTGAATGCGGTGCTAATTGCTATTGCCTGCAATAGCCGAGCTGAAGCTCGTCGATGTCTATCTGAATCGATTGCACTTCTCCTGCCCAGCAGATATAGCCAAATAATTACACTCATGAATAAGCACACTGCAATAGCCCCGCCTTTGACAAGCAAGTATGCAAAACCGTTGTGCAAAATAGGTACAAACTGAATTGGTGTTCGCTCACCACGTGGGCCACTCCCAAGCGGCATCATCAAACCTAAATCAACTTGGGCACCAAATCCATAACCGACCAGCCAGTTCATCGGATTGCCCGATGAATAATATATAAGTGCTCTTGAAGTTTCGTAACCGCGCCAATTGATATTGATACTTTTTAAATCGTCGTAATTTTCAACTGTAAGTTCTTCAGTTGACCTTGCAACTTTACCTAAAAAACTCTTGGTTGCATCAGGTGAATTTGTATTGATAGAGAGTCGAAGTATGACTATCAAAACAGCACCAATTAAAATAACAACTGCAACGCGAAATACTTCCTTGCCAGTAAATATACCTACTGCGGCCATTACACCGATGATTGCGACAAGAAAAATTGTTCGCGAAAAACTAGCAAAAATTGATAACAAACATATCAGTAGACAGGTTGCTCCAAATAGGCGACCAATTTTTAGTCCGTTCTTCCAGTCCTTAAAGAAACAGCAAAGAATGGAGAAGGAAAGAACGGGAGCATAATAGCCAGTACCGGCTGATTCTCGGAGTTCTGCTGCACTCAAGCTAAATAGCTCTGGGTGCATTGCTAACCTCACCAAATAAAAAACAGCGACCGTCGTACCGCCAAGAACAAAAGCTCTTAATCCCCGTGCAGTATCTGGTTTGTTTCGATAAAAAACATAGCCCACACAAAAGAGTACCGCAGCATTTGATACATACCATGCATCTTTCAGATAAAGGTATTGATCGGAACCAACGCCAACAATTAGGCCAATTACAATAATAAAAATAAATGGCGCTACGATGCGAAGAAGATTGCGGTCAAAGGGTTTTCTTGAAGCGACCCACGCAATAAATGCAAGTAAAAGTAAATAGAGATTCATGCCTGTTAATAAACCAGGCGGAAGAATCGCACTAATGACTACAAGCAAAAATATTGACACTGCTGGCCAAGTAGGCAATTTTTTTAGACGCAATTCTTCTGTCGAAAATGCACCTTTTGTTAATGGTTGACTTTTCATGGTTAGCCTTAGCACAGCGCTATTTTGAATATGTATTGCGGAGCGAATTGGCTTGGCCCGTGAAAGCGGTTAATGCGTAACGGCCACCTAGATTCGTTGCAGTGTGATCTTCGTAGCGTGGTTCTTCATTCAACGCATATTTGTAGCTAATTGATTTGGACCGATAGCTCCCGATGAATAAGCGTTCAAACCTACGTCCCATTAAAGCTAGTTTTCTCAATGGTTGTGATTTATAGGCACCAAATGCGATTCGAATTTCCTCAGACTCTTTTCCCATTTGAGGATGCGTGCTGAGGTTTGTTCCATCGATTCCAAATAATGAAAAATAATCCGGAATATGGTGAATAAGGTGCCCTGCTTCAGCTATGCGCAAAATCAAATCTTTGTCTGCAGCGTATCTATATTTGCTATTGATTTTTAGTATTCCACTATCCCAAAGCTTTCTTCTGAAAAATATAGTTGCCGATTGCATATTCAAAAAGCTATTCGCAACGTAGAATTTTCGGAACGGTATTTCTCTGCGCAATGCTACAGGATGACCATGTGGATCTGTGACAATATAGTCACCGAAAACAACGTCTACTTCTGGGTGAGCATCAAAATATTTTTGA
>JACMQE010000025.1 GCA_014377145.1 Glaciimonas sp.
AGCGAGACGTTCACCGACGCGCATGATAGCCGAACGGGCACGCGAATTGATGGCGAATTCGGCAGACCAAGGTTTTACCCGCGACACAAATTTTAGCTGCGGTAGTGGCAAAACATCAGCGCGAATTGGCAGGCGACGATAAGGCTGTAGTAGCTTGACTTTTGAGGCTATGTACTGCTTGACAATGCGATCTTCCAGCGAATGAAAACTGATCACGACCAATCTCCCTTGCAGCGACATCTGTTCAAACGCCTGATCCAAAACTATTTGGAGTTCTTCAAGCTCTTTATTGATGAAAATGCGTATAGCTTGAAATGTGCGAGTGGCCGGGTCTTTACCTTTCTCGCGAGTTTTGACAGCTTTTGCCACGATCGCGGCAAGCTGTCGTGTGGTTGAAATTGGCTGGACTGTCCGGCCAGCAACAATCGCCTTTGCAATCTGTACAGCAAACCGTTCTTCCCCATAATCACGCACTATCTTTTCAATTGTTTGTTCATCTGCTATTGCCAACCAGGCCGCTGCGGACATACCCCGAGTGGTATCCATGCGCATATCTAGCGGACCATCAGTACGAAAACTAAACCCTCGGCTGGCATCATCGACTTGCGGCGATGAAATGCCCAGATCCAGCAATACCCCATCTACTCGCACAATATTGCGCTCCTGCAAAGCCTCTGCCAGTGTCGCAAAACTATCATGCACAATCTCAAAACGCGGATCAACGATCGTATTTGCAGTGGCAATCGCTTGAAGGTCCTTATCGAACGCAATTAAGCGACCGCGTGGCCCTAGGTTTGCTAAAATTTCCCGGCTATGACCACCACGGCCAAATGTGCCATCAACATAAATTCCATCCGCACGCTCACCAGTAATGTTTAATGCATCTACAGCTTGATCCAGCAATACCGTGCGATGCTGGAATTCGGGCACCGATTGTTCAGTCATCTTGGCGCGCCGTCAGAAAGAAAAATTACTTAATACATCGGGCATGCCAGCCGCGACTACTTGCGACTCGCTTTCAGCCAACTTGGCCGCGTCCCAAATCTCAAAATGGCTACCCATTCCTAACAACATCACTTCACGTGATAGACCAACGGCTATACGCAATTCTGGAGCAATCAAAATCCGTCCGGCAGAATCGAGTTCAACATCAGAAGCATTTCCTAAAAAAATACGTTGCCAGGCATGCGCAGACATGGGCCAAGCCGCGATTTTCTCAAGATGGCTTTCCCAGATCGGATGGGGGAACAACAGCAGGCAGCCATGCAGGTACTTAGTGACGGTCAGGGCGTCACGATACTTGGATGGCACTGACATCCGTCCTTTTGCATCGAGATTTAATGCTGAAGCGCCCTGAAACACCGCAGACTCCTATTGAATGATGTAAAGAAACACCAAGAATGTCTTTGTAATGAGGCAAAATTTCCTACAAAAAAACACTTTTTCACACTGTCACCCACTTTAGAGGATGCATTATCCGTGGTCAAGCCATTTAGACCATCTGAATTGGAAGTTTTTGTGTAAAGTCAATGACTTAGCACATTTTTATTAATCAAGTTATAGACTAAAATGAATCCAAATCTCGTGATAAATGAAGGACTTACCAAAGACTATAAAAGCTGTGTCTGAGCTATACACTTGTGTTTTACATTTATAAAACATCTAAAAAATAATGCGTTTATTGCATAAAGTAATTCGGATTTAGGCAAGATAAGGAATATATTTGGGAGGGGTAAAGTAGGTTGTCCGCCGTTTTAGGATTTTAACCCCGCACTTAATCTGCAAACTTAGCCGATCAAACGACCACCTTTGAGGCGCAAACCCTTTTTCGCAAGCGCAGGTGCCAGCGCTGCTAGTGTCACTAACGCATTGCCGGAATGTGCATGACAAATTGCCACGGCTAATGCATCGGCAGCATCGGTGCCGGGTAAACCAGGCAAAGATAGCAGGCGTTGAACCATGTCCTGGACTTGCTGTTTTTGTGCCTTACCATGCCCAGCTACCGCTTGTTTGATCTGCAAAGCAGTATATTCCGCCACCGATAAATCAGCGCTTACCAATGCACAAATCGCTGCACCTCTGGCTTGACCTAGCAATAGCGTAGATTGAGGATTGACGTTGACGAAAACAATTTCGATTGCTGAACATTCTGGGGAATAAGTACATACTACTTCGGAAACACTGGTCAAAATAACTTTGAGGCGTTGCGGCAAATCAGCATCTGGCGTTTTGATTGTGCCCGACGCAACATAGGTCAATTGATGGCCCTGCTTGTCAATCACACCAAAGCCAGTGGTCCGCAAGCCGGGATCGATACCGAGAATTCTCATAGCTAGCAAATTACCTTAGCACGATTGTAGCTGACCAATGCATGTTCAGTGCATTGGTCAGCCCCGGAAGGGCGCAAAACATTGATCCCATGCCAGCGCACCATTGGCGACGACCCTCGACATACCCTCATAAACAATAAATCACGATAGTTGTCTACGCATACTTAATGACGGAAATGGCGGGTACCAGTTAATAACATGACGACACCGTGTTCGTCAGCGGCGTCAATGACTTCTTGATCACGCATAGAGCCACCCGGCTGAATCACACACGTTGCACCAGCGTCGACAACAACATCCAGACCGTCACGAAACGGAAAGAAGGCGTCTGAAGCGACAGCCGAACCGACCAATGACAGACTGGAATTTTGAGCTTTGATCAAAGCAATCCGTGCCGAATCGACTCGACTCATTTGACCAGCACCAACACCTAATGTCATGCCATTGCCACAAAAAACGATGGCATTTGACTTAACGAACTTGGCTACACGCCAGGCAAACATGAGGTCTTGCACCTGTTG
>JACMQE010000287.1 GCA_014377145.1 Glaciimonas sp.
ACGTTACAGGGGCGCGCGCAGTTTTTGGAACTTAACACAATTTCAGTTGCGGGCTCGGTGCTCATCCAGTTGGTTCCGCTTTCAGTGGCATGGTTGCACGGACCGGATTTGGCTTGGCTTCTTCCTGCCGTCATTTTGTCCAGAGTGGTAACTTTGAGCGCGCTGTTTTGGCGTTGTCGTGAACATGTATTTAAGGGTCAGCCACGAATAATTTCGCGGACCCATGCGAAGGGTTTGCTGAAATTTGGTGGGTGGGTCACCATTACTGCGTTGGTGAGCCCCATGATGGTCACGCTTGATCGCTTCGTGATTGGAGCAGCGCTGGGCGCCAAGGCAGTCACTTACTACACCGTACCGTTCCAGCTTGCCCAAAGATCAGCAATCATTCCTGGCGCGCTGTCGTCTGCACTCTTTCCACGTCTGGCTGCGGCTGATGTTTCCGAAAGGAAATTGCTAGGGAGCAGCGCCATTCACTCCCTTGCCGTGGTCATAACGCCAGTAATGTTGCTTGGGATTGTTCTGATTGAGCCATTCTTAAATTGGTGGCTTAATCCCGAATTTGCCTCGCAATCAGCTTTGATTGGTCAGATTTTGCTTTTGGGTTTCTGGATTAATGCCTTTGCCGTGATTCCATATGCCCAGCTTCAGGCTGCTGGTCGCCCTGATGTAGTGGCTAAATGCCATTTAGCCGAGGTGCTGCCCTATCTGTTTTTCTTATATGCCGGATTGCATTTCTTTGGTCTTAAAGGCGCTGCTATTGTCTTTAGCTTGCGCACGTTTACTGATTGCCTTCTTTTGATGTTTTTTGCACGCAATTTACGGGAGGGGGTTGCCTTGCTATATATACCGGCATTGATACTTCTGATGGGTTTGATGGTGGCTACGTCTTTTGCGATTGGTTCACTTACATGGTGGACAATTGCCTGTAGCCTATTTTTGCTGTCGCTGCTGTGGGCATGGAAGAATGCACCAAATATTCTTCGTGCTGCCGTAATCCAAAATACTGAGAAAGTGTTTCATTTCAAACGACGGAAGTCGGTTGCGTCTTCTCAAACGAAATAACTTATGCATGCGGGCAATATCATTTTTCAAAAATCGCAGAATAACCAAAATTAGCCACAAAAAAATAGCAATTTCGATTATTGAATTATGAATTTCACAAAAAATAATACCCAAACAAATAACGGCTTAAAATTGCCATATTTATGTGTGTTGTATGTAGTTATCTTTTCATCTAATTTTTTGTCCGCTCAAATCGCAGCAGTTGTTTTTTTGTTACTAGTCTTAATTACGCTGACCTTTGGAAATAATAAAAGCTCAAAAAACTATTTAAGTATAGTTTGGCCTATAGTTGGCATTTTTATTATCGGAATGTTTGGAATTTTCGGTAATAAAGAGGCGGATATTATACGGGATATGATATATGCGCTAAGCCCGATTGCGCTAATTTATTTGGGATATTGGTTCGCAGGAAGAAACTTTGGTTGGCAAAAACTATTAAAGGCTATGGTCTTGGCCGGTATTGTTTTGTCATTAATTCATTTGCATAGATTTGTATTAAATCCAGCATTGATAGTCGCCGATCTGAATACCGTAACTAAAGAGTCGTATGTGTCTGGTGATTTAGTTGTTTTGGCGTTTGTTTTAGGTTTATACCAAAACCGGTTTCACTTAGGTAATCTATTTCCACGTTTTTTCCCCCGAAGCATTTCTTTGATAGTGCTTTTATTTTCGTTCATGCTGTCTTATTCACGCACTGAGCTAGTGATTTTTCTAGTGCTTTGTTTCGCACTATTGGGTTACTTACACCGATTTAACCGACGTAGTGCATTTATAGTTGCAGCGGTTACCACATTAGTACTTGCTTTTTCAGCAATACCTGCAGCAGACAGCAGTAGTGCGTCTTTCATTACCAAATTAGTCAGAAGCATTACTGAGGTAAGCATCTCTAATTACAATCATCAAGAAGATATTAATTCAAATTGGCGGGGGTTCGAAACATACAGGGTGATGGCAACCTATATGACAGGGGGCGCGTTGGAAAAAATATTTGGGCAAGGATTTGGATCGTTAGTAAGTTTGGGTTTTACCATGACATTAGCGGGTTCTGATTATGACCGCATACCTGTCGTTCACAACGGTTATGCTTATATCTTAATCAAGACAGGAGTGGTTGGCTTGACATTATATGGATTGTTTTATTTGAAGCTACTTCGAAAAGCAGTAAGTAATGCCAACTCAAAAAATAGGCGGACGAAATTTCTAGCCTTGCTATTGCTGGGGATAGTATTGAGCTTAGTAATTACAATGTATGTTGTTGGTGGTCCGCCGGAAGTACACAGCTCTGAGTTTGTCTTATTGTTAGGATATCTGACACGGCAGCTGAAAATTGAACGCGAGAATTTCGCTGAACTAGCGATAAGTGGCATCCACGCGATTGAACACAGTTCTCATAAATAAAACTTACCTAAATGTTATGGAAAATAAGTTTATGCTAGAAGATTCATGCTGCGTATTGATACTAAATTATCAATCCCACCAAGACACAATTGATTACGTAGCAATTCTTCAAAAACAAAAATGTATTAATCTAAGAATACTGATAGTAGATAACTGTTCACCGAATAATTCCTTCACCATACTAGTGGAGCATTTTAAATCAACCAAAAATGTGGAGGTAATCCAAAGTGAGCGAAATGGTGGATATGCTTATGGTAATAATTATGGACTTCGCTACTTGGAGAGCGCGAGCACTGACTACATATTAGTAAGTAACAACGATATTGAAATCGATGATCAGATGTTACTTTTTAAACTAATTAAAAAGTACAAGCAATTAGATCGACCTGCATTTGCTGCACCTATCATGCATGTTAATGGAAAACCATCAAAATATGCCGCGTGGAAAATACCGACGTTGATAGATGATTTGATCGGATCGTTAGGGCTGCTTCAAAAGATTTTCGGTAACAAGACAGTTTATCAAATAAACGCGAATGTTGATTCAGTGGCCGTTGATTGCTTGCCTGGTTCTTTCTTTCTTGCAAAAAAAGCAATTTTTTATAATATTGGATTGATGGACGAAGGGACCTTTTTATATATGGAAGAAGTGATACTTGCGTACAAGGTTAAGCAAATTAGCGCAAGCAATTACTTAATTGCATCCTTGACTTATGACCACGCAACATCGAAAACAATATCAAGTCAACTCAGCTCGGTGAAAATGAGAAATCATTTGATTAATAGTCGTGTTTATTTTCACAGGAAATATTTGAAAACTGGTAAATTTGGAATAAACTTGTTGATTTCTCTATTTTATGTATGGATATTAGAAAATTATCTTTGGTCAAAGTTTAAAAGTTTGAGATGACCAATGTTATACAATTATTTATCCAAATTTAGAAAATTTTTATGAAGTCAATTTTACTTCTTGCTTACCAAATATCACCAACGCGCGGATCTGAGTATGGCGTAGGATGGAATTTTGCAATAAATCTCGCACTAAAAAATAAAGTGTTTCTAGTGTGTGGGGCATCTGGTGATCATATGGGTGATACAAAAGAGATTGAAGAGCATTTCACAAATCATCCAAACAGTAATATAGTAATTATTGCAGTTAAACCGTCAAAACTGGCTGCTTTTATCAACTGGTTTAATAAAAAAGGATTGACTCCTTTATTCTATGTTGCATTCATGTTGTGGCACAGGAAAGTTTATACTATAGTGAGTGAGTTAATAAAAAATGAAAACATAGATTTAATTCACCATCTCAATCCGATTGGATTTCGAGAGCCAGGCTATTTGTGGAGGTTGGATAAGCCATTTATTTGGGGGCCGATCGGGGGAGCCCAATTTGTCAACCCTGTCCTGATGAAAAAGTTGCCTATTGATTATAAACTATTGATTCTGATAAAAAATGCCGCAACATTTCTTCAATTGAAATACTATTGGCGTATTCGACATGCGATAGCCCGCACGTCCCAGCTAGTCTTCAGCACTGAAGAAAATAGGAGAAATTTTGAGAGATTCTTTGGGAGAACGGGTCATTTGATTTCTGAGCAGGGTACTTTCGTTGTCAAGGCTATCGAGGCTACGGGTATCCATACTTCTGTATCTAATCTAAGAATGGTTTGGGTTGGGAATGTGATCAGAAGAAAAAATCTGATATTCATATTTAGTGCACTTGCTTTAGTATCTCCTCGTGACAAATGGGAATTGAATGTCATTGGCGACGGACCGGAAGTAAATTTTTTAAAAGAGTTAGCCTCCGATTTAGGAATTTCTGGAAATATTGTTTGGCATGGAAGGAAGCCTCGTTCTGATGTAATTTCGCTAATTGCAAGTTCTGATTTGCACCTCTTGGCAAGCCTTTCTGAAGCCAATCCCGCTGTGCTTTTTGAGGCAATGAGTGCTGGCGTTCCAACTATTTCGTTGGATCAAAATGGTATGCATAGTACGCTTGCAAATGGTCGTGGGGTACTGGTGCCTATAACCACCTATAATCAAACTTTGGAATTATTTGCTTCTGAAATTACTTCATTTATATTGAAGCCGCAGACAATTATAGATTTGAAGCAGAAAATGATTTCGTACATTGACGATTCTTCGTGGGCGAAGAAGATTGAACAATTTGAGATAATATATGACAGCGTTCTTGAGAAGCAATAGATTGCACTTACCGAGAGGGACATCGACGGCTATGCTTGTCAATAGTCATCGAGTTTTTAAAACCATTTCTGAGAAATTTCTTTGAATAGCACCGAAAGATCTATCATTTGCGTGCATCTTTACGATGATTTCAGCGGATCTGCAAACGTTTTTATGCAGGCACTTGATTCACTCGATGAAGCGGGTTACACGCCGACTGTTGTAATTGGTTCGCATGGAGTCGGGGGCTTTGTGCGCTCCAGACGATCCGTTCAGACAATTCGTTATTGCCTGTGTTCCAATCGTTGGTTGTTGCTGCTGAATTTCGTCTTGACGCAGTTGCTGTTATTCGCGCGCGTGGTCCGGCTTTGTTTGCAGTTGCGAGCAGATACTGTCTACGTGAATACAGTGTTGCCCGTTGGAGCCATACTTGCGGCCGTGCTTTGCCGGCGTCGCGTCATTCTTCATTTGCATGAGGTTAGTCTTGGCTCCCCCACACTGTTCCGTGTGTTGTACGCGATTGCGTCACGCGGCGCCGATCGAATTATTTGCGTCTCTCAATATGTTGCAGATACTTTGCAGGTACCTGCCCACAAAGTCGAGGTAGTCCACAATTCACTCAGTCGCCAGGCGTGGGGTACTGCCACCAAAATCGCCGAGAGACGCGAACCCCCAAGCGAGCCGGTATTATTCTGCGTGGTTATGGCCTGCTCCCTGCGCTGGTACAAGGGCATTGACGCTTTCATGAGTCTTGCGCGCGAAACGGCGTGTCGCGTGCAATCTGGCGCGCTAACTATCAAATTCGAACTGCTGTTAAATTGCGAAGATAGTGAGTTCAGGCAATTCTTGAGTTCGACAAAGATTCCTCCCACAGTGAAATTGGTGCAAAGACCCTCTTCTGTATTTGAGCATTATCGCCATGCTGGCCTCGTATTGAATTTGAGTCACCCTGAGGGGGCAGTCGAAACTTTTGGGCTGACCCTATTGGAGGCGATGGCTTGCGCGGTGCCAGTGGTATGCCCCACTGTGGGAGGGTGTACAGAACTTTTCACACCGGGCTCGGGTGGCTGGCGAATTTGGTCTCGTGATCTTGATGGGCTGGTCGGAATAGTAGAACTGCTGGCCACCGATCAGCAAGCATGGTTGCTAGCCAGCAAACAAGCGTTGGTGGAAGCCCAGCGATTCGCACCTGCACATTTTGATCAACAACTTAGAGCTGTTTTCGAGACGCGATGATTATCCACTTTGCTAATATTAATCCTGTTTGTTTGTATTTATTTAAACTAATAAAATGCCATTTTCTTACTTAAAATTCGATAATTTATTTTGGAATCTATTCAATTATTTTCAGCAATCGATCATTATTCCGAAATTTGTTAGATCGTGGTTTTTGTTAATGATGGGATGTAACATTCATCGTAAATCCAGAATTGCTTCTGGCGTTTTTCTAGGATCAAACAAAATTCAATTGGCTGCTAGCGTTTTTATAAATATTAATTGTTTTTTGGATGGCTGTGCTCTTATTAGCATGGATGATGGCGTGCATTTAGGGCCTTATGTGAAAATATTGACAGGCTCCCATACTATCAATCCAGATGTGATGAGGCGTTCTGGTGAAAGTAAAGATAGATTTTTACCAGTTTATATTAAGCGTGGCTCATGGATTGGTATGGGCTCAATCATTCTTCCTGGGGTGACGATTGCGGAGGGCTGCGTTGTGGGCGCTGGTTCTGTTGTCGTGCATTCAACTCAATCAAATGGTTTGTACGTGGGCAACCCTGCTAAACGCATTAAAGATCTCCCCGTCAAATCAAATTCTCAAACTGACACTATCTGAGCGCTGTTTAAATTTTGGTAATTATTGGTTCTACTTTTCTCTTGAATATTTGCATCCGTCTGACAGGGGTTTTCTTTAGTGATTGATAAATGAATTCGCAAATATTTAGCGCTATTCGCCTAGCGTTTATCGGTAGTGCTGGTGTGCCCAACCGCTACGGCGGTTTCGAGGCATTTCTGGAACATTGCAGTCCTGCATTGGCGGGCAAGACAGCATCGACAGTAGTTACCTGCGATGCCGGCTTATATGATGACCACAGCTTAGATTTTTACGGTGTGCAGCGGCATTTCCTGAATACGCCTGCCAATGGGGGTTGGTCGGTCGTGCACGATTTGCTGGCTTTTTTTGCGGTGTACCGCAAATCTACTCATATCGTCGTTCTCGGCGTGTCCGGTGCGCCTTGGTTCCCGTTGTTTCGTGTGATGTGTGCGATGGCTGGAAAACGGCTGCTAGTCAATATCGATGGTGTGGAATGGCGACGTACCAAATTCAGCCAAGGCAGGCGTTTGCTGCTGCGCGTGTTCGATGCGGTAGCCCAGTACTGTGCTCATGTAGTGATATATGACAACCCCGCCTTGCGTGAGTTTGTACTTGACAGCTGCCAGGCTAAAGCGGTTTGTATTGGCTATTCGGGCGACCATGTGATCCGGGTGCCGGGTGGCGATCGGAGCAAGTTTCAGGCATTGACCATCTGTCGTATTGAGCCCGAAAACAACTTGGATGTGTTGATTGAAGGGGCGCTTTTGTCGTCGCTTGAGCTTTACACCATTGTGGGCAACTGGGCACAGAGCGAATACGGCCGTGCATTGCGCGAGCGATATGCTAAAGAGCCTAGGTTAAATCTGCTTGATCCAATTTACGATGCCCAACAGTTGGCCATGCTCAGAGAATCATGCGCTGTTTATCTTCATGGTCATAGCGTGGGCGGCACCAACCCCTCGTTAGTAGAGATGTTGTTCTACGACTGTGCAATTGTGTGCTTCGATGTTGCGTTTAACCGTGCGACGGCTGGCAATTGTGCAGGGTATTTTTCTTCTGCAGCCGATTTGGCCGAGCTTGATGTGACCAACCTGCCCGGGCAAGGTGATCGGATCACGCGACGGAACTCCTACACACGATCCCATATCGCACACCAGTATTTGGCGGCAATGGTGGGTGATCAAGTGACCTTGCCCTCGAAAACTGAAGTTTTTAAGTCTTGATCAAAATATGGTCAGGGATTTATGAATTGTCAGACAAACAGATTCGTGGGAAGTACGCGCAGGCATTTAGGTTAAAGGCTGTTCGCCAAGCCAGGACTGGACAGGGTTTTTTAAGAGCTTCGCAGGAGGTGAGTTACATGCTCGTTCTTAATCTGAAATTTAGGGGCCGCTGGCTCAATCTCGGCTTGAGTTTTTTCACAGTGTTGGTGTTAGCGCTGATGACAGTGGGCTATGCACCGATGTCATATGCGCCGCTACGATATCTGGAAACTCGATTCCCATTCACGACCTCAGCCGCTGACATGCATCGCTTCGCTGGGATGCTCGTTCTCGGTAGCGTCGATGAGGAACGCAGAGTCGCTGCTATCGATTTGATGCAGCAGTATCCTGAGATGAAAGCGCTATTTACCGGACGCGGTGTAGAACTGCTACCGCCAAGCGGTCCCAAAGTAGGGCAATCAGCAGTGCACGTGTTGTATGCATCAACTTCGAGCAATACATATGAAGACGCCATGGACAGCGCGGTTTTGCCGGGGGTGGATGTCGCGCAGCCGTGGCTGCTGGTCACGTCGGCTTGGCACATGCCGCGTGCACTAGCCACTTTTCATAAGGCTGGCTGGAACGTCGCGCCTTATCCAGTGGACTACCGTACAGGTCCCAGCATCCCTTGGTCGCAGTATTCATTGGCCAAAGGCGCCGTTAGCTGGCGCATTGTGTTGCATGAATTCGTAGGATTTGTGGGCTATTGGGCTGCAAAAAGAATTTGAACGAAAAACGACTTCTACCTTTAGCAAGAGGCTGCCAACAGCTATGAAATTTATAGTGATGAAGGTGTCGTGTCTTAAGCTTTCGAAGCATGTTCTGCGTTGCCCGGCAGGCTTCATAAAGAATCAGGCCGCCGGGTTGGTAATTGCCTGAGACATGACTTATTCAAGATTGATTTACTAAGGAACTCATGATTCTCATCACCGGCGGCGCCGGCTTCATTGGTGCCAACTTCGTGCTCGACTGGCTGGCGCAGTCGGATGAAACCGTTGTCAACCTGGACAAGCTGACCTACGCCGGCAACCTGGAAACGCTGGCGAGCCTGCAGGGCGATGCGCG
>JACMQE010000288.1 GCA_014377145.1 Glaciimonas sp.
CGGAAAATGGTAAGAAATAGTACCCTACACCCTTGTCGGCTGCGTATTTTTGTCAACTCCTATGAAATTTTGGTGCCGTTTCTTGAAATGCACCCGGATAAAGAGCAGCAATAGCATCGCCAAATTCCGCCATCAGCGTCATATCATTACCCATTCAGAATCATGCCAAAAAATAAGCGCCCAGAAAATCCGCCCCCTCCGCCGAGGACATACAGGATGCACTAGTTGCGCCGCTGTGCGATCTGTCGATTGAATTCGGGGAGCACCATGAGGACGCACCACAAAGCTTATTGAGCAATGGCCAAAAAGAGCAAGAACGTGACATATACAAGATCATCAAAAAGAGTTTGCATCAAAAAAGATGATATCTTGTACGAGTCACTCGATCGTTTAAAGCATGCAGATAACGCTGCCTATCAGCCATTAAATACGCATTGAAGAAGCCGCGGAAGTGGTTCTGATTCGCTGCGGTGAAGCTATTACTGTTGAAATTAATGCATGTTTGATTCCGATGTTTGTGCGCACGATCAGTGGTCTTGATGCTGTATAATCTTTTCAGGACCAGAATGTATTTGACTTACGGACTAAAAGCTTGTGGAAGGCAGAACTAGAAAGTCTGGATGCCACCGTCGTATCAGTCAGCTACGCCTACCATATGGATGAAATCGATAGTATTACTTTCAGCCATCTTAACGCCCTGGTACGCGAGGCATTTGCGGCGATGACCGATAAAAAAGTAGCGGCAACACTGGCCATTGATAGTAGCTTGAGTGGCTGACAAAAAAACGATTTTGCGTCGGCCGACGCAAACTATAAAACTACGATTCTTAATGGACTTCACGCTAAAAATATCTGACGATACTTCCTATCACGTGCCTTAGGAAGATGCTGCTATTGACGCCTATTTCGAGAAGCGTGAGAAGCGTTTTCAGATACGGACAGAGCATTATCGGCCCTGCCGCCAGCCACGGTGACATGATGTTGCAGGTTAATTTGTATAAAGAGAAAGAGAGTCGAATGGGGTGCTGATAGCCTCGTCGGAAAAGCCATCGTCGGTGGCACGTGATTTGCAGATTGCGTTTGATGATGCTCTGATGAATATTGGTGTCACATCACTGGCGATTGCATTGCAATTTAATACTGTCGGGCAGGCGGTTTCAACGCAGCCTTATTTACCGGATGCTGCTGAATCCTGACTGTACAAAAAATACTGCGAGGATGACAATGCCGCGTAGTATTCATAAGTTGATGAATATTTAAGAAATAAGCAAAGTTTTCCAGAAACGCGCTTACCAAACCCTGCCGACAAAGACAGCAGGCTAGAACGGACCGTATAGGTGGCTAGAAGAGCACCACGCTGCTGGGTCCATTTGCGTAAGTCCTATAGAAAATGACGAGGATAATTATTTATTTCCGTCTGACATTACTACCATTGGTTGCCCTACTTCTGTTATCACGCTCTCTCTTAAAATCCCGCCTGACTCACACTCTCTTCTACTAATACGCCGCTTGCTTCCACGCCTGCAGACAATCTGGACGATTTTACTCTGGCAAGGCATTGCAACGCTCTAATTTGTTTTTTGTATACTAAATCTGGGTGTTGTTTAACTGACCTTCCCGTGCTGCTTGGGAGGCGGATTCGCGTAGACAGGTTGCGTGATCCTGGTTCGAGGTACCATTGAAGCAGGCGCGGTGCTCCTTTTGATAAGTGGTATTTGGGTACCAACAAGATTGGTGCTGTCGCCGTGATCAG
Source organism: Glaciimonas sp. (assembly GCA_014377145.1). The sequence goes on from JACMQE010000288.1 coordinate 1,754, forward strand.
CAGCTAGTACCGGTAGATAGCATGGCAGGCATGGTCAGGAATGCAGATACTAAAAATCGAAAGCGTTGATACGCGACATTAACCGATTTATTCGAAACCTGGGATGAATAGTGTTTATATGGTATTAAAAGCTTCTATAAAAGCAGCTGGTTTCTGTTAACAACTGCACATGGAGGATGCGAAGAATTCTGCTAATGAAGGTGATGGAATAGCTCGAATACTCCTGTCCTGCTCTAAGAACCTTTATATACCAGCCTTCCATTTTTCAATTTAGCTCTCCTCATTTTGCTATTGAAGAGAGTGTAGAAAGATGCTGTCAAATAGGTTATTACAAAAACCGGTCTAAAATTTTCCGGCTAACCTTATCCAACGCATGTAAATCACGAATCACAAAATGCAAACCTTGATTATCAGCAATCAGCAATGCCGATCCTGGTAAACGACGAATATCTTCCTCACTCTTTAACGTAAAAATAGCCTGGCCACGACTAGTTTCCACATTCCAGTTGCTTGGCGTCGTATAACTCGACACCTGCCGAATCCGACTAATTTCTGGCATGAACTCACGACTCGCCAATTCCTCCTCTACGATTTTCCGTATATTGTCCGACAAATCACTCAAACGATCGATCCAGGCCAATTCCTGCCCATTCGCAGCTACCAACGACAAGCCTTCGTGAGAGGCAGTAATCGGAAACGCACGCACTGGAAAAACCGCTTCGTAGATATCTCCATTGGCCGACGTCAGCACCAACCGTCCGAATTCATTACGATTTAAACGAAAATCAAGATGTGTCATATTTACGGTCATCTTTAAAAAATAGTCTCAACATTTTTACTGCCAACGCCGCTACCGTTCGAGTTTTGTAGTTCTGACTTCATTTACGTTACGCAATTGCGCCTGGTACAGGCGGTAATACGCACCCTCACTCGCCATCAATTCATCATGATTTCCGACTTCGACAATTTCGCCGCGATCGATCACTACCAGCCGATTCGCTTTTCGTAACGTCGACAAGCGATGGGCAATCGCAATTGTGGTGCGGCCTTTCACTAAGTTGTCGAGCGCTTTCTGTATCTCTTTTTCGGTGCTGGTATCCACTGACGAAGTTGCCTCATCCAGGATCAAAATACGCGGATCAATTAACAAAGCACGTGCAATCGAAATACGCTGACGCTCTCCGCCGGAAAGAGCTTGACCACGCTCACCAACCAACGAATCGTAGCCTTGCGGCAAGCGCAAAATAAACTCATGGGCATGGGCTGCACGAGCCACGGCGACGATATCCTGGCGTGTTGCTTCCGGTTTACCATAGGAGATATTGTCTGCGATGGTGCCGAAAAACAGAAAAGGCTCTTGCAAAACCAGACCAATATTACGACGATATTCGGCAATCGGTAGCGCACGAATATCCACCCCATCTATCTTGATCGCTCCTTCGGAAACATCATAGAAGCGGCAGATCAGGTTGACCAGCGTACTTTTCCCTGATCCGCTATGGCCGACCAAACCGATCATCTCGCCCGGCTTGATCGACAGATTTACACCTCTTATCACCGAACGATTACCATAGCGAAAACCGATATCACGTAGTTCAATGGCACCATGAACATTGTCGATATGAACAGGATTAGCCGGTTCTGGCACGCTTGATACATGGTCCAGAACTTCAAAAATACGTTTGGCACCTGCAGCGGCTTTTTGTGTCACTGAAACAATCCGGCTCATGGAGTCAAGGCGCGTATAAAAACGACCGATATACGCCAGAAAAGCGACTAACACCCCAACGGTAATCTGGTTTTTGGAGACCTGCCAAATACCAAAAGCCCATACCACTAGCAAGCCTATTTCAGTCAAAAAAGTGACCGAAGGGGTAAATAGCGACCAGATTTTATTCACTTTGTCGTTAACCAGCAAATTATGCCGGTTGGCTTCTTTAAACCGGGTAGCTTCACGGTTTTCCTGAGCGAATGCTTTCACCACACATATGCCCGGAATCGTATCGGCCAGCACATTAGTGACTTCTGACCAGATCCGATCAATTTTTTCAAAACCATGGCGCAGACGGTCTCGCACCAAATGGATCATCCAGACGATAAAAGGTAATGGTAATAACGTCACCAGTGCTAACCATGGGTTGATTGAGATTAAAATGGCTGCGGTCATCAACATCATCAACACATCGATTGCAAAGTCAAGCAAATGCAGCGATAAGAAGACACAAATACGATCCGACTCGGAACCGATACGTGCCATCAAATCTCCGGTACGTTTACCTCCAAAATACTCCTGCGATAGACGCAATAAATATTCATAAGTCGAGGTCCGCAAATCTGCACCGATACGCTCACTCACAATCGCCAGAATGTAAGTCCGAGCCCAGCCCAGGGTCCACGCTACCAGCGCCGAACCGAGCAGCCCCACCATATACAGCCTCACCAGCCCGACATCAATTGGTTTGCCGTTTTGATAGGGGATCAGGATATTGTCCATCAACGGCAAGGTCAGGTAAGGCGGTACTAACGTCGCCGCAGTGGATGCCAAGGTCAGTAAAAAGCCAAATATTAATGACCATTTATACGGCTTGGCAAAGCGCACCAACCGGAATAACGCCCAACGTGAAGATACCGCTTCTTTTTTTTCAGGACAAATAGCACAAACATCTTCACCCAGCGGCAATGGTACCTGACATTCAGGACAGACTCCTTCATGGAGACATTCCACTAATTGCTCTGACAAACATGCTTGTAATTGCTGCTCAAAATGATTAATCAAGCGCAACGCAATGACGTTTAAACCTAAGGTATAACGCCAATAAATCAGACGTCGCCTTGCATCAACTAATTCAAGACTACCGATACCAGCATGATCGTAATGACGTAGTGATAATCCGTCGTAATAAAAACAGTGATACCAATCCTGATCGCGGGCCATTTTTGCCAATACGCGCCGATCAGTCACAACAATCAAACCACGCGTAAAATGTAATGCTGAATCGATATCCAGCTCCAACCAGGCAGCAACTTTCTCTTCTGCCAGCAATTGCGCATGCAGCTCGGTGCGCCAATTGCTGGGTAAAGATTGGATCGTGTTTGTCGATTGAGCGGTAAGGTTGAATAATTCGCCTGTCATTTGAACAGTGTGGTGCAGCTTGAATGCATGAAAGAAATAGATGGACTGAAATAAACTATGGGTCGATTTGGCTTCAGCGTTACTTACTCACAACAAAATGTTACATTTTTTGTAGAGGCCGTTGCAAGAAGTACGTATCTTTAGTAAAACATTTTTTAGTAGGGATAATATGCTGCGGTATTCTAAGGGTTTTGGCCAACTGATTGTGTTCAATAGCAACTATTTATTTTTTTTATAAAATTGTTGTAAAATAATTAACACTTAAAGCGTTAGAACGGACTGGCTGTTCTCCGCGATGCGCAATCGCATTGCCTCACTAACTACACATGAAAAACATAGAATTTCTCCGAATCACGTCCTTGCGCGGCCCCAATATTTGGGCCTATCGTCCCGCTCTTGAAGCATGGATTGATATTGGAGAACTGGAAGATTGCCCTTCCAACGTCATTCCCGGTTTTAATCAACGTTTGACCGCTTGGTTGCCTTCATTAATCGAGCATCGCTGTAGCTATGGGGAGCGCGGTGGTTTCGTGCAGCGTTTGCAAGAAGGCACCTGGCCCGGCCATATTCTAGAACATGTCACGCTGGAATTACAAAATCTGGCTGGGTTACCCAGCGGTTTTGGTAAAGCGCGTGAAACTTCTAAACGCGGCGTATATAAAGTCGTCGTGCGCGCACGTCACGAGCAAGTCACCCGCGCCGCGCTATACGCCGCTCGCGATCTGGTCATGGCAGCAATTGAAAACCGCCCTTTCGACGTTTCTGCGCATATCGTAACATTACGGAAAATGGTTGAATCACTCTGCCTTGGTCCAAGCACTGCCTGCATCGTTGACGCTGCTGACCGACGTCGTATTCCGTCACTGCGGCTATCGGCTGGGAATTTGGTGCAACTGGGCTATGGTGCCCATCAACGCCGCATCTGGACTGCCGAAACAGATCAAACTAGCGCCATTGCCGAAAGTATCTCACGCGATAAAGATCTCACTAAAAGCTTGTTACAGTCCTGTGGCGTGCCGATTCCGGAAGGACGATTGGTAGAAAGCGCCGAGGACGCGTGGATCGCTGCCGAAGATATCGGACTACCGGTAGTGGTCAAACCAACAAATGCCAACCATGGTCGTTGCGTCTTCATCGAATTGCACACTCGTGTCGAAATCGAAATTGCTTATGCAGGTGCACTAAAAGAAGGCAGCAGTGTCATTGTCGAACGTTTTGTGCGCGGCAATGAACACCGCTTGCTCATCGTAGGCGGCAAATTAGCCGCAGCGACACGCGGTGAGCCGATATCAGTAATTGGTGACGGTAATACCACCATTCTGGAACTGATTGATAGACAGATAAATAGCGACCCGCGTCGCGGCGAACTAGAAGAGCACCCTCTTAGTCCGATATTATTAGAAAATGAGCCGACCATCCGGCTCGAGCTGGAGCGTCAGGGTTATTTTTCAGATACAATCCCCGCCGCGGGGAAAAAAGTACTCATTCAACGCAATGGCAACGTTTCCATCGACGTTACCGCAAAAGTCCATCCAAGCGTTGTTACTGCCGCTGCACTGGCAGCACGCATTGTCGGGCTCGACATTGCTGGTGTCGATCTAGTGGCAGAAGATATTTCACAGCCTTTGGAGCAACAGCGTGGTGCCATCGTCGAAGTCAATGCC
>JACMQE010000289.1 GCA_014377145.1 Glaciimonas sp.
AGAAGATGATGTATTTCCGTTTCTGTCATACATCGAGATACATGTGCGACAAACATATCCGCTGATTCTGTCAAAAATGTGAGTGAGGCCACCTGCTGTGCAAATTCTGCAGGTGTCAGTGATTTCTCATCGATACCAATGCTGACATCAATGTTGCTGATCGGCACAAAAATGGTTGGAAACGGCTGCAACGAAGTCATCGAAGAATCCCACAAATCCTGCCCATCTCTGATTGCAGATGGCAGCACCATTTGATTACTCTCGTCATTACGTGCAAAACGTAGATTAGCGGCAAGTACGCTATCCATTGGGTATGAAGAAAGTGGCGTATGTCTCGGGCCAAGCACCATCAATGATAGCGCTGGCATTTTCAGCATGTGCGAAGCGAACCAATTCTAAACTTTTATTATAAAAATAAAATAAAGAGCAAAGATAAAAAACCAGATTCTGTAATCTCCGCAGCAGCGTTACCGTTATGATGTATAGTCGGTGTCTATTACATTGTTAGTTACTTAGAATCTATTTAGAATCTTACTCGGCAACCATGCTCGGAGCACATGTGTGGCTCTTGACCCCTCTGATAATCAGCTTAGCTGAGGTACAGATCCTAAATAGGTTTTTAGTGCGTGAAAATGGTTAAATTTAAGTTCAAAATTCAGCATCAAGGTATTCGTCACTTTTTTCGGTGATTGCGTATAAACATAAAATTACACCCCTGTCTTATTCCCAACCAATCGAATTTCTCCCAATTTTTATTGAACACATTATCTAGTTCTGTTTTTCTATAAAGGTAATTAAAGTGTAGGTGCTTAAGGACAATTCTAATCCGACCAAGGCCGCATCGGAGCGACAAGGACACCATCGCACAATAAAACGGCTCAACCCGATCCTTAAAAGAAAATTGTAGCAACGCGAAGATCACAATAATGACTTTATGCCGTTCAATTCTGTCTTGATGACGCACAACAAATCGCACATGATTGCCTTCAAAGTTTTTAAAAAATCGGGTGCGTCAGCACCAACTGTGCAAGCTGCTTCAAAGCAGCCAGTGTTAGCAACGCCTTTGGCTCTGTAAGAAATGTGGTTTTTATTACTCCTCGAGGGGTAAACTGCGACCCAATCCGTACAAACTCTGTCATGTGCTTCTCCATCTCGACAGTTTCGGAAATCGGTTGTAAAGATTGTAGAAAACGTTGTATCAATCTTTCTGGAAAGCATCCCGACAGTTGCTGGACCAGCGCATCAGCCGATTCAGGCACCATTGCCGATGCGCTTAGCAGCGCCAGTTGATCCTGACGATAGTGTGGTGTATCCAAAAGGTTAGATGGCATCAAAACTAAGCTTGGTAGCGCTGGTATTTTCAACATCGGTGAATCGATTCTCAACTTTTAGTATGAATAGGACTTAGGCAAAATTATCTCCGCAACGGGTTACCAAAACTTACCGACAAAGACAGTACGCTAGCAAGGTTAGAAAAGCACAACGCTGCTGAGATGTTTTGCATAAATCCTAAAATTATATTTAATAGCGCGCACTCCTAATCTACTGAGCATCAAATTTTTATCAAAAAGATTTATCCGATCTTAATCTGTAGAATGAAACGGGACGTAAAAATAATGGTCTGCCGTTGAATTTGGTTGTAATAAATTAGCTAGTTCCAGGACATACGCCCGATTTTCTACCATCACGCATGGTCCGTTGGATTTCTTGCTATCAGGCTGTCCCGGTATTATCTTGGCGGGCCACAACGGTAAGGATTGATATTCCGTTTCGTCACCCTGCGTATCAATAGGCAAATTGAATGTTCCTTTTTCAATCTTTTCTACAAGCTGCGGTTTGCTGACAAGATAATTCAAATCTAGTCGTTTATGGGTAACGACATAACGACCAGCATTGCATCGTAGTGTTAATGGTGCCATCAATATAGCAAACGGTAAAACGCTATCCCTGAAGGAAAAATGCAGGAGAGCGAAAATGACGATGACGACTTTGTGTCACTCAGGAGTATCACCACTGCGGTAGTTAAAATCATGCCTCTTTTTTTAGAGTAGTCGAACGCACCGAACTGGTATCTGTGATCAGTAAGGAATCCTGGCCCATCAATAACTGTTAGCGGCAATTCAGCGAGCTGCCTTAGTTCAGCAGAAGTCAAAAATGGTGCGCCAATGGATCTACCTTTTCTATATACCTTTTCTGGCTGCGTGAACTTCCAACTAATACTGAAAAATTGGTCGATACGTTTTTGTACTACGCAAGCATCGGTGAGTGGCTGAAGGATTTTTATGGAGGATTGGGTTACCCCTCCTGAAAATCCAGCTTGCGGCTCTTTGACTTCGTCGGCTAAAGGGTATTAGTTTTTGTAAAAATTTTAATCCTACCAAGGGTGCTGTGAGGTCAATAGAATGCTGCAATTGCTGGTTAGTCATACTAAGCGCCGCTGTGGTGACGACAAAGGGCCGGGGCGATGCACATGAAAAATCAGGAAAATCGTTTTTATATCTGATTAAGGATATTGCGGCCAATGACAGTAGCCCCGATTCTGGCGTAGCTTTCGATACTGTTGGGCCTGACAATTGGTTGGTACTCTCATTCTGAGCAAAAGAAAGATTGTCGGAAAATATGTTACGTATCGAATGCGGAGATAATCTTGTATATCCGGGGCTAAAACAACTAACGTGATTGACGTAGCTCGGTAACATTTTCGGCATGGGGAGAATTAATCCTCGACTTTGTTAAAAAAGTAATTAAGCAGAAGTAATACCAGCTTCATATTTTTTGTATAACTGATAAGGCTTTATGGTTGATTGTTTTCACTTCAGGGATCATAGGTTTGTCATTCTTCCTAACTTTGCAAGGTGGCAAGGCTTCAAATTCTCGCCCCCATTTCCGCATGATGGCAATACTATTTTGCTTCTTATGGTTATGTGCCGTCAGAAATATTCGCCACTTTCTGATACGCGGCCAATTAAATTCATCCTTGTGGAAAAAAGAAGAGATTATGATCATCTCTGAATACAAAATGTAAAAAAGCTAGCATGACAATAACAACTTTATGGCGGTCTAATTTGACTTTCTTAGATTGGCTGAATACCAGGCATTGCAATACGCAGTGCGTAAGAAATCCAGGCGCATCAGTCGTTTTTAACATTAAGTTAACCATTTTTTCCAGATCGACAAGCTTCAACAAACTCTCTATACAAATTTCACTTTGGGACTTAATAATTTCTGGCTGGCAATATTGCAAAGCGATCTGTACAATTTCTGCGACGCGTTCCTGATCGCTCGGCCCCTTAGTGGCTGGCTGCAAAGTCCCAAGAATTAGTGGTGCTGAAAAATAATCTTATAAGTGGTGCACCAGAAGCGCAGCCGACTCTTTTGAAAATTTGTCCAATGCCAGTTGTTTAGCAAAATCAGCAGCGGTCGGGGATGGCGCATTTATGCTAGTACTTGCTGCACTTGTGTCGTCTGCTGGATACATGTGAACTGAAGGATGGGTAGACATCTGCAAGCCCTGTCTGCGACTGAACAGAGGATTGGAGATTGGATCGAAAGAGGTTAGCAACGCTATTTTAATGACGCTTTCGTTAAGCGCTAAATATAAATTCTGGGCAACAATACTATTCGGTGCTTGAGGTGGAAATGGCGTGTATCTGACTTCAAATGGCATCACTGATGTTGATATTGTTTTTGGCATGGTGAATCGACTCTCGAATTTCATCATAAAAAGGCATAATAAAAAAAAGCAACAACCCGAATTTCCTGGATAGTCTTGCCATAGCGTGTTGACAAATTCTTCATCCACGCGCTCAACGGCATAAGAAAATGCCCCACGTACCGTGCCGTTTTGCTCTTTTCCTATAAAACGTTGCTCGAGTTTAAGATTGAATACAACCTTGCGGCGCGGCACCGGAGATTCGGTAATTTGTACGCCCGGAAAATGTAAAAGACGTGCATCATTTGACCTTAAATATTTGTAAAAAACCTGAAACAAGGGATTTTTACCGGCTTTGCGCACTGGACGCAAATCCTCTACCAATGACGTAAACGCGATGCCAGCATGCACCTTTGCGCCTAACAGTGTCTCCTTGACCGCCCCTAATATTCCAGTAAATCGCTGCGCTGGATTGATTCTTGCACGTAGTACTTGCGCATTCAAAAACAAACCAACCAGCCCTTCCGTTTCTACCCGATCACGGTTTGCCGACAGAATCCCAATGCAATGATCCGCGTGGCCGGTATGCCGATAGAGCAATGCATGGAACACCGCTTGTAACAACATAATAAGGTGGTCCCACAGTTTTCGCCAAAATGCGGGCACGCGTATAACCAGCCCTTCATCCAATACAAACAAGAGCTGCTGCCCACGCATTCCAGGCAAGCGCGATGTATCCAATACTTCCGTTGCCACCACAATCCATCGGATACAGCCGGCAACATCAACGGTATCGCATCGTGTAATTCGGTGCACCAATAACCTAAGATCGCTGAAATTCACAACGGTGGTCTGACGTTGCCAGTGCGCATAGTCTGCAGGATCAATGGCAAGTGCTGGCAAGAAGGCTATTTTCTCCTATCGATGCACACGATAAAATATTATCAATTCGTTAAAAATTAGGCCAATACCCCAACCGTCGCCAAGGATGTGATGCAGCGTCGATAAGAAGATATGATCATCTGCCGCTATCTGAATCAACTAAATGGTGCGCAACGCCGCATGACGCTCTACCAACATATCAGAACTGGATTGTGCAATGCGGCAATATCAAGTGCACCGCGCCAGCGTTGCGTATAAGCAATATTGTAGGCAGAATCATCTGGATCAACCTGCCACAGAAACCATAATCCCTGCTGCTCAAGCGATAGCGGCACCAGCGTTCCCGGCATGCGCGCTGGAATCGGCATCAATTCAACACGACCGCACCGCATTCTGCCACTACCCGTGTTGCAAAATCGCCGAGTACCGACACATCAAACAACATTCTGAGTGGAACTACAATGCCCATCCAGCTTTAAATCCGTGTGCACATTCGTGTCGCTACCAAAGAATGCCCGCCCATCAGTTCAAAGAAGTGATCAGCGAGACCGACCCGATCGCGTTTCAGTACTTGAGCCCAGATCGCTGCCAGACTGATTTCATCCTGAATTTGCGGCACGCGGTAGAGTCGACCTTCCCACGTTGGCACGGGCAAAGCACGGCGGTCCAATTTGCCGTCACCGGCAGCCGTTCTAGCAACATACATTGCGCCGGCACCATGTAGGCAAGTGTTGCGCAAGCTGTTTTTATAACGATCGATCGAGCCAACCTGCGCCCTCTTCGGCCACCACATACCCCACCAGTTGCGCATTGTCACCCTCGCCATGCACCACACCGCCGCTTCGCGCACGCGACTACAGGCCAATAATTGTGCTTCGATCTCCCCCCAGCTCAATCCGCAAGCCGCGCAGTTTGACCTGATGATCGAGCCGGCCTAGATAATCCACGCTACCATCGGCACGCCAGCGCGCATGGTCACCAGTGCGGTACAGTCGCCCGCCGACACGGAATGGACCAGGAATAAAACGCTCGGCAGTCATCCCAGCGCGCGCGTGATAACCAAGCGCCAGCGTAGGGCCGCCCACTGGACCGCCTAAAAATACAGCTCCCCCGCGATGCCGACCGGCAATGGATTCAGGGCAGTGTCCAGCACATAGGCTGAGCGGGTACCGACCGGCGTGCTTATCGGCAGATACGCGTTGTGCTGCCATGTGGTTGATTCAGTTTTTGAATCGGTGATCCACAACAGCATGGATGAAATCACCGCTTCAGTCGGCCATAGCCGTTGATTAGGGAATACAAATGCGTACCAGTTCAGAATGTTCAGCCGAGAGCGCCTCACCGCCAAAGGCCAGTACACGTAGCGGCAACGGCGGCGTCAATTTGGTTGCACGAGTCTGGGCAGCTTCAGCAAATTGCCCCAGATAGCTGGGTGGAAAGTCGGCAACCGTAACACCATGGCGAGCAATCTGTTCACAGGTTTCTGCCGGAGTCCACAAAACCTTATCGGTGATCACCAAGCGTGCGCCGAACAGCAAGGGCATCAGCCAGTATTCATGCGCCAGATCAAAGTTGATCGAGGCAAAATGCAGCACTCGGTCGACAGCGCACGCTGTGTGACCAGATGTTGCACGCCTGCATCGGCAAGCATATAGGTCAACCGTTCCACCGGATAGCCCGGGTCCAGCTTTACGAAAGCGCCACCAGCTTTGAGAATCGCCAGCAGCCCGATATCATTTCTGGCGAGCGCTCGATGCTGATACCGACCCAGACTTCGGCACCGACGCCGCTAGTGATCAGACGATGCGCCAGATGATTGGCGCGCATCTCGAGCTCAACCCTGCTGAAAGTACGCTCGCCCTGCGATAGCGGCAATACCACCATCATCGACTTGCAGCTTCGCTTGTCATGCCAGCAAGGTATGGATCGGAATAAATTCAGGAAGCGGCAACTCAGCGGCAGCGTTCCAGAAAGTGATCAGTAATTTTGCGCCTCATGCAATAATCCAAAAAGATGGAAGATACGCCGCTGACTTTGCACCGCAACAGATTGCCGATTAGACAGCAATGCTATTAAAGGGTGTTCATTCACCAATGTCGTACGCCATTATGGGAGGCGGTTCTTTACTTCAGTCACGGTCATCGTTTGCTCTCATCTTCAGTCAACACAATCGCAGCTGCAAGGTGAAGACGAATGATGTTAACCGTTTTTTACCACATCCATCAAACTCACTATGTACATATAATAATATGGATTGCAATAGCGTATTACTAGTATGATTTACACAAAATTGTCCTAGCAAGTAGCTAGGCAGACTTACCGACGAAGACAGTACGCGATTAAGGCTAGGAGAGCATAACGCCGCTGGGGTGATTAAAACAGGGTAATGATTTAGTAGGCTCAATCGTCTGTTGTATGAAGCCTACTTTTATGAACATGATGAAGACTCAAGCCCTCCTAAAAAACTGGCCGGCCACCCGGCTGTTGCTATCTCTTGTCTATCGGTCGCGTTGGCCGTTGATAATTGCACTTATGGCTTGCGTGATCAATGGGCTATCAAATGTGTCGCTGATTGCGCTGATTAATTATGCGCTGACGACATCGTCTGATACCCTTCTTACGTAAGGCTTTCGTATCTTATGCAATTGGGATAGGTTAGATTTTATTTTTGTTTTATGTCTTTCTAGGCTTGGTAATTTTTTTGCCGAGTCAGTTTGCGGTGGTCAATTCTAAAGTATTGGTAGGTTATGTGATTATATTTTTGTTTATGTTGGTGCCAATTGGATGGGGTGTTAAATAATCTGCCGACGCTGAACGCTGCGCGGGTTTCACTTGGGCGCATTGAGAACGTTTTAATGGAGATGCAAGAAGTAGAGACTACGGGAAAAACTACTTCCTTTGAAGGATTTAAACAGTTAACGGTTAAGGACATGACACATCTTTATTATTTTGAAAAAGAGGATGGTATTTTTCAGTTTGGGTCGATTGATTTGACCTTTAAACCTGGTGAGCTGGTTTTTTTGGTTGAGTCGCTGCTGGGGATCAGTTCTCCTACGCGGGTTGATCTGGATGTGCGGGCTAATACGTTGTTGACTAAGTTGCATTTGGATCACAAGGTGCAGATTGTAAATAGGGCTTTTCTACGCGTGAATTATCGCAAGAGCGGCGTAAGCGACTGGCTTTGGTGGTGGCATATCTGGAAGATCGGCCGTCCTATTTATTCGATGAATGGGCAGCGGATCAGGACCCTATGTTTAAAGCAGTGCTGGCTATCACCGCACGATGATCGATACTTTCATCTGGCAGATCGGTTTATCAAACTTGAAAATCGGCTTATTACTGAGAATAAAATCGTGCAATTAGTGCCGGTTTTGGTACAAGCTTAATTAGGTTTCGTTAGCTTAAGAGTATATTTAATTTTAAGCGATATTTAGTTGGTTATTGTGATGCTACATTAGGTACGATTTTATCCAACTCAAATCATTACGAAAAGCAAAAGGCTGATCCCAAAAAGAAACCTAGGCCACGCGCTAAACCTAGGCCAAGCACGCTTCGCCCAAATAGAAGGCAACCCCGGAGCCATCACCATCGAAAAACTCCTGCAAATTTTGCACACTTTAGATGCCCGCCTAGCAATTGAAGCAGAAATCGCATCCTCCCAAAAAAACCAAGCAACGCCCCCCCACAACAACATTAACAAAACAAGGACTACTACCCCAACTAAAAAACGACCGCCTCGCCCAAGACACCAAACCAAAAAACAATTAATAACCATATGGCACAAGAACTTTCAAAAACGAGGTGGTAAAAAATTATTTTGATAATCTCCTCCCCGACGCCCAACACATTCGCGAACGACTACAAAAGAAATTTAAAACTAAGAATACAGATGCCTATACGCTGCTTAAAGCCATTGGTCGTGACTGTATTGGCGCTGTCCAGCTTTTACCGACAGGGACACAACCAGAAGGCTTTGACAGAATTGAAAGTCATCTCCTATCAGAAGTCGATGTTTCTCGCATCCTGACCGACGTATCTAGCCTAGTGACAACTGGCCAACCCTCTGATGACAACCCTTTTCCTCTTTCGCGTGCCGGAGCACAAGAAAAAACAGCACTGTTACGCATTGGTGACGCATGGCATCTTCCACGAAACGCTACACCGACATCACATATCCCCAAATTACCTCTTAGGTATTATCGGCGGATACAAAGGGATGGACATGCGCACCTCTGTCGAAAACGAATGGCTGTGCGCGCAATTACTAAGGACGATTGGTTTTAACGTGGCGACGACAGAAATAGCCTCATTTTGCGGTCAGAAAATCTTGGTTGTGGAGCGCTTTGATCGCCACTGGATAGAAGAGGGAAAATAGCTCGCTCTCCTGCCTCAGGAAGATTTCTGTCAGGTATTCGGCCTTCCCAGTTCTAAAAAATATGAAGTCAATGGTGGACCGGGCATTTTGGACATTCTTTCGACATTAGAAAATAGCGAGCACCATGAAAGCGACCGCATCAACTTCTTGCTCGTCCACTTTGTATTCTAGCTTTTGGCTGCCTTTGACGGTCATGTAAAGAATTTCTCCCTTTTTTTACAGCTTGGCGGCAAGTATGTACTCACCCCTTTTTTACGACGTATTGTCCTTCTGGCCAGTAATCGAAAATGCACCAAATAAACTCAGCAAATACAAAGCTGCAATGGCCATGGGCGTCAAGGGGAAACACATGCATCGAAAGTTGGTGGGCATCAAGACCCGCCCTTGGGAAAGGCTAGCCGAACAGTCGCGCTTGCCCATAGCGTTTGAAACAATAATTGCCATTAGCGCCCAGATAGAAAACACCTTTGACTCTGCGCGCCCCCAACTTCCGCCAGACTTCCCGATGAAGCTATGGGATGCCATCTATGCGGGGACAACAGCACAAGCAAGATTATTTCAAAAAGAACTGTAGAGTTCGCCACCTTCAGCCGCAATAAGCGAGTGAGTAAATCAACGATTCTTTACTTAAACCCATACCGCAAACTTACAAACAAATTAGACCCTGCCGTGCCATAATTTTTAGCCAATTCATAATCCTTATTCAGCACATTATTCCAGCGTCCAAATAAAGACCATTTTGCCGCAAAATCATAGCTAGCATATAAATTCAACAGGCTATACCCACCCAACACAACTGTATTAGTCGTATCGTCATAACGCTTACCAGAGACCATCACTTCAGTCCCTATTTTAATCGCCCCAACGTCATAATCTAACACTATAGTGCCATGGTGTCTGGCACGCCGTGTCAACAATTTTCCCGTCGTATCATCTTTCGGATTTTGTATATCCAGAGATCCACGCAATGCCCAGTTTCCCAATTTGGTACGACCACCCAAAGAAATCCCTGCCAGGGTCGCCCTATCAACGTTATGTGCACAGCCATATGAGTGCGTAGATTGCGCGACCGGACACACTGGTGCAAAGACGATTAAACCTGCGATCTGATTACGGTAGTAAGTTGCGCTTAGTGTCGAGGTGCCGTCGCCATAAAACGTCCCAATCTCCGCATTTTTACCCTTCTCAGGTTCATTCGAGGCCACCCCGTAACTAGGGTAATACAGCTCGTTAAATGTAGGCGAACGGAAACTGGTGCCATAACTGGCATTAATGCGCCAATCTTTATTCAAGCGATAGCCATATCCGAGACTGCCGGTAACATGCTCGCCAATAACTAAATTGTTATCTTTGCGTATGCTGAAAGTCGCCAGATGTGCGCCACGCTTGAGTTGATAGGAAGCGGCAATGGAATTAGTATTCCGGTCACCCGATACGCCCTCGGCGCTGACTTCTTCTTCACGGCGTTCAAACAACAATTGCAGCATATCCGGTCCAAGCGTGAGTTCATTTTGCCAACTCAGATTGTTTTGTGTGGTGCTGATCAGCGTGGTGCCGCTTGGCAGGTCACTGGCAATATTAACGCCTTTGTCCTTGGTTTGGGATACCTGAATAGTGCTACTCCACCAAGGCAGAAACTGGTTCTTAGAATACGCCGCAAAATTGTCGAGATTCTGCACCGCGCGCGTGTCGTAGCCGGGACCATTGTCATATTGCGCATTCAGATGGCTCTGCAAAAAGATCATCCCAATTTCTTGCCCCTTCGCCAGTTCCCACCCAAACTGGCCACTGGTGCTGTCTTTGGTGTAGCCATCTTTGTCAGGGTTATAGCCATCAGCACCTGGATTGGTCGCGGAAAATCCGTCAGCGCTTTCATGGCCCGCGCTGATGGCGTAGCTGAAGCGATGATCGTCATCGATTGCGCCTGACAAATTGGCGTCCATGGTGTGGCTGCCGTAACTACCATACCCGCCAGAGGCGGTGATGTGCGGTGCGCCGCTGCCCTTTTTAGTAAAAATCTGGATCACGCCACCGATGGCATCAGCACCATACAAACTGCTGAGCAGGCCGTAGACAATTTCGATATGGTCAATGTGTGACAAAGGGATACTAGACCAGGTAGCGCCACCTGTCGTGGATGAGCCAACGCGTACGCCGTCTATCAATACGATATTCTGGTTATTAGCCGCACCGCGCATAAATACTGATGCAGTCGTGCCAGAGCCGCCGTTGCTGGTGATTTCAATGCCACGTTGTCTTTGCAATAGCTCCACTAACGAGGTCTGACCTGATTGTGCAATATCTTCCGCAGAGATCACGACGTTGTCGCTGAGTACGTCGCTGGCTTTTTGTGCGGTACGGGTAGCCGTTATCAGTACCGGATCTAGCGTTTTATCCGGTATGGACTGGGCAAAACCAGACGCTGAAAAGGCTGAAATAAAGCAGGTAGAAATAACGAATGTGGAAAGGCGCAGCGGTGTATTTGGTCGTGCAATAGCACGCACGCAGGGTTGTACCGGTAAAGCAATTGAGGTCATGACAATCTTCATCTGAACAGCTACCAGCCTGCCTCCCCACGGGCTAAATTCAAAAGAGAAACTGCAGCGCCATGTCGGTCGACAGTATTTCCGCCTGCTTTGGCCGGTATCCGGGCTTACAAGTCTAACAGCATTACCTTCCGATGCAACACACAGTGATGTTAGAGACAGCTTGTCATGATCGGCAGAACAAAACGCTTGTTTACCGTTGCGGGGGCAGCAC
>JACMQE010000290.1 GCA_014377145.1 Glaciimonas sp.
ATTGGTAAATGAAACTTCATTTCTATTGCCGTATATCCAAATATCAAACTGTCCCTTTTTAAACATGCGCATAACTTCAAATCCTTTGATTTTTGCACAAGCCTTTTTCATCGACTGGAACCCTCAGGTGGGATTGATAAGTCGTTTAAGTTTGCCATGGTGCACTTCAAGTCGATTATTACGATACTTAATTTGTAAATGGCTGACATGTAATGCCAAGTCACCTTTTTTTAGTTCGTTAATGGCTTGATTATATGTTACATTTCTACCAGTATTAATGATACTGATATCACAGGTCGGATTGCCTGTAATAAGCTTCTTAAGAAAACGTTTGTCAGCAATGGTATTGCGCCGATGAGATAGATAAAAATAAATTATATTACCTCGTTCATCAATTGCCTTATATAGATATTTCTACTGACCTTTCACTTTAATATAGATCTCATCCAATTGCCAACGATTAGCATAATGCTTTTTATGCCAATCAAGACATTTTTTAGCTCAGGGGCAAGCACTGGACCCAGCGATAAACCGTGGCTTAATCAATTGCTAGACCTCGTTCTGCCATCATTTCTTCTAAATCACGATAGCTAATACCGTATTTACAGTAGAACACACTGCATAATTACTTCACCATGAAAATGACGCCATTTGAAGTCTGCGGGTTGTATATTGAGGCCCAATATTAAAATATTAGATTAAGATGGTATCCTGCTGTAAAAAAGATAAGCGGTGAGTGAAAAGAAGCGTAGGAATTTTACTGGTGATTTCAAAGCCAAAGTAGCACTTGAAGCAATTTGTGGTATCAAAACGGTAAACGAAATTGGCCAAGAATTTTGGGTGCATCCGACGCAAGTTAATTTGTGGAAGAAAGAACTTCAAGAACAGGCATGTGAGCTATTTAATACTCATCGCGGCCCCAAGCCCCATGGATCCCTCTACTAGCCCAGAGCGACTTTATTCTGAGATTGGTCGGTTAAAGATGGAGTTAGACTGGCTTAAAAAAAATCAGGGATTTGTCCATAAACGAGCGCAGGGATTGGGTTAACGTCAATGAGCCAATGACACTAATCCGTCAATATGAATTGGCAGCAACTAACTGCACCACCGTTTATGCTCCGAAAATAATGGCAAGATCGGATGAACAGGAATTGGAATTGTTATCAGTGATTGATGCCGAATACACACGGTATCCGTTTTTTGGCATTCGAAAGATTAAGCATTACCTGCGTGGTTTAAGGTACACGATTAATCGCAAACGAGTGCAGAGACTGATGAGGATATTGGGGCTGGCAGGGATGCGCCCGGACCCAATATCAGTCATGCGCATCGGGAACACAAGGATTTATCCTTATTTGCTGATTTGGTCTGGAGGTAACCAGACAAAATCAGGTTTGGAGTACAGACACTACTTATATTCGTCTGCCACGAGGATTTGTATATTGGGCTTTTCATGTCCCTGTGGAACATGATTTTGACATGAGATCAATCTTGGCGCAGAACCTGGTGAAAGCAGGGGTGGGTTATTGCGTTCGCCGTACTGCATTAGCATCATGCTTTGGCATACCGGGATGAACAGCCACAGCCAAAAGTCCTGATGTTATCCATATAACGATGCTTGCAGAAAAATACCGGGGCGATGTCCTCAATGATATCGCTACTACTATGGCATCACTGAAGCATACAGCATAACAGTACATACTTATTAGATAAAACTTCTGTAAGCTAAAATATGTCTTAGCTTACAGAAAAAGATGCTTTTTAATAAATAATTATTCTATTCCAATAAATGTCAGGTAGGGAAGCGACACTACCGCCGCTTCCTTACCTGACTGTACTTATGGGTTGTTTCACTATTTTCATGTCCTAAATATAAGGCGATTCGTGGCTTGATTTTAAATTGAATAATTGTAGTGTTTTTGTAAAAAATTAGCTTAGGTAAAATCCACTATTTTCGGGCAGAACCTCATTCAGAAAAAATAGTAATGTTTGGAGCCTTCGTTTCAAAGTGGTGAATTTCAAGAATGCAATCAATATGATAGTTGAGTGGATTTCCCTTGAGTGAGGTTTCAAGCATCAATCGGTCATGAATAACAGCGCGTTGTCGTTGCTCGTCAAATTGCGCCACAAAATAGAGGCTGACTAAAATGACTTTTCGCGCGTAAACACCGCGGAGCTCATCAATCTCGATCAACATGATCTTACAGCATCCGATTTCTTGAACGATATTCCCTAATTCTATTTCCGTATGTTGCAGAGGCTGGATTAGATACTCACTAACCACTCGAGCGAAACTAACATGGCTAAGGAAGTACAAATGTCGATCAAGATGGAGCCGAAACTAAGTGACCAGTTCATGGCTGTGGCAGCAGATCACAATCGTCCTGCTGTTCAAATTATCCGTGATCTGATGCGTCTTTACATTGCAGACAGCGCAACACCTAACGCATTAAATGCCGAAACTCTTCGTAAAAGCAACAGAGGTGAAGACATTTTTTATGCTTCTAGTACGACTAACTTGTTTAAACAACTAGGCATTTGATGCTTTCGCCAAGCTATTCTGGTCAATTCAAACGCGATGTGAAGCAAGCAAAAAAGCGCGGTAAGGATATGAAGATATGAACAAACTGCGTGATGTTATCGACCTGCTACTTGATGGCCAATTTCTTCCACGTGAGCTTAGTGACCACCCGCTAAAAGATGAATGGAAGCCAAACCGTGATCTTCATATTGAACCTGATTGGCTATTGATCTACCGCGTGGATAGGGAAACCGTTCGCTTTGAGCGTACGGGCAAACATTCTGACCTTTTTGGTAAATAACTACCTACTATTAACTATCTGGCTTGCCTCTTCACGAAATGTTACGTCCAAACACCAGTACAATTCATTTGTACTTCCCTAATGCGTGCGGCGTGCAAAATACGGACCACCTTAGGCGGTAGCTAGCTGATCACATAGCGTACATCGATTTCGATCTTTCCTTTCTCGCTGTGATTCGCTACACGCAACAGCATTTAACTTCGGCCAATGTGTGCTTAAACCCAAGGCATCCAGCCACTTGACACACATTACTACAATGAGACTTGAAAGCATTTCAATCTACAGGGAGAATTCGATTTTTCAGACAAACGAATGATCGATTCGATCGGTTTAGCACTTTCCAAAAAAACGATCTTGAAACCAGACCGAAATTAGGAAGTCGGAAAATGGTAAGAAATAGTACCCTACACCCTTGTCGGCTGCGTATTTTTGTCACATCCTATGAAACTTTGGTACCGTTTCTTGAAATGCACCCTTGAACGGTGTATTGAAACGCGTACTGGATGATAGTTTTAAGGCGTACCTACTGTTTTAATGTGACCTGAATCCGTCTCACTATTATTGCAGCATGCCTCTAATAATAGTGAGACGGACAGTTGTCGTGAACGGAATCAGGCTGCTATTACCATTATCAGTATTAATATGCTGCTCCTCACGACCATACTGTATACAGATCCTCAGCGTACTATGCCAGGCGCTCGCTATCTTGCTTGGCCTACAATTGGAATCCGTACTGTTAATTTCATTGCCAAGTCAGCCAACTTGCATCGCGTTAGCCGATCATTAGATCTGACTATCCCTAAGCCATTCACCGGAAATATAGGTAGTGGCGATCAAACTTCATAGCAGCATAAGCATAGACATACTGTAGCCTGGAATAATTTCTGAATGACAACAAATCACCCAAGGCTATCTCGACATAGACGCTTCAAACGAATCGGAACATACCAAAAATCAGTAATCCACATATTTGTGCAAGAATGGACGCGTTACGAACTAGTCTGAAATGCCTCGGTCTAGGCCTAAATGAATAGCGTCCTGGACTGTATAACGATTTACGTCGTTGTAAGCTTACAAAGTTGATTTGGCCCAATGAAGGGTTAGACACATTGAGCATATTAAGGACGATGAGTACCGCAAGCATATCGGGTTCCGCCACTACGTTGTCTTAAAAACTACACAAAAACTTTTCTCCGCATAACTTTGTCATTACCCCGCCGAGTTTTTCTCTCAATACGTTTAAGTTGGGAAGAATAGCTTGACTTGGTGGGACGGCGTCTTTTAGCGACAACCGTCACCACCAACAGCAGCAGCTTTAAACGTTGTAAAGCATCAAGTTTATTCTGCTCCTGAATGCGCGATCGTTGTACTTTCAGAATGACGATAAGCTTTTTTTGTAAATATCCGGCAGAGATGAAACATTGATATTAAAGCGTAAATGAATCGCGGAAGAAACCTTATTCACATTCTGACCGCCCGGCCCCTGCGCGCGGATACCAGTCATTTCGATCTCTGATAGAGGTACAGTGAGGGCGTTGTCAATATACAGAAAATTTTGATCGTTAGAAGTGGACATTTGGCCTATTATTGTATTCAAAACTTAGAGCAGTCTCGCATGATCTAATCCAAGTAGTTGATTCCACGCCACACCAAAGAGATATTTTGATGCACATCGGATCAATCATGGATAGTTGCTGGAATTGTGGCATATTCATCCTTTTAGCGCCGTAGGAAATACCGCCGAGCATTATCAAATTAATCCTGATTACGCCTTCTCTTCTTTCGAATACAACCATTGAGGTTTATCGCTCCAGAGAAATCGCTTCGATACCACCGCCGGTTTTATCAAAATGGATCAAACCGAAGGAGCCGGCCAAATTATGATCGAAATTGATGGAGGATCGGTCAACACCGGCAGACAGCTATTCAATAAAACGTTACGGGCCAGTGAATTTTTCGATATAGAAAAGTATCCTAAAATTCGGGTTCATTCTTTGCACTTGATTTTTGAAGGCGACAACTTGAAGCAAATCAATAGATGAGCTAACAATCAAGACATCGCCCGCACCGTAACGCTAGAAATTACTAACTTCAACTGCCATTTCATGGTGCTATCTGGCAAACGCACATGCAGGTCGAATGATTTTGTAAAAATCTACGTAGTGATTACACTTGGGACGCTTCGCCTCATTTGTCAGCGATGCATTGACGCTTCACATTGCCTTAGAAGCAATTAAAAAATAATAAAAGTCGTCATTCGCCAGTCGTGGGTTATTTCGCTAGGAATATAGCCGCCGGAACATTACTAATCAATTGCAATGCCACAATCCCCGCAAGAAAATCCTCTATTTCTGGCTTTACCAATACCGGGGATGAGCAAAAATTTCAAATAGAAAAATGCACAACAGACATATTCCAAACAAACTGGAATTATTTTCCAGAATACAAATTCTACACTATTCGGCTTTCAGATGACAGGCGAGTTGCTTGAAATGGAGGCTATCAGCACCAATGCGACGCAGTTGCCCTTGAAGATATTGAAGTATGTGAAATCCCTTTTTCGAATCTCGAAGTACTATTCAGGAATATACCGAAAATGCCCTATCACTTCCATCCAATAATGAGTCGAGAAATCGTCCAAGATCACACCACCATGGTGCAATTAGGCGATCTTTGTGCAGAGCAACGATTTGCAGCGTTTTTATTCAATTTATAATATTAATTCGATTTCCATCCCGACTTCGGGTTCCGACGACGCTTGGCATCCAATTAGACTACCTCTTCATTACAGAAGTAACACAGATCCGGCCAAAGGTTTATCGTGTAATTTGTAGCGCACATTTGTAGTGTAGATATTGCGGCAACTTAGCGTGTGCGGTAGCAAGCTCTGCCTCAAGATCACGAATACGCCTTAACAGATTAAGGGCGACTGCCAGACCATGCCCATCTAACTCGAAATCATCCCTTAAACGCCGCGCAGTACGAGCAATGACAATGTAATGGGTCTGATATAAATCATTTTCAGCATCCACACTGGTCGGTGCAATTTCGCCCATCTTCACCAGGTCCTGTAACTCGGCCGGCATCAAGCCAGAGTATTGCGCCAATTGCTCTAGCGAACAAAGCTCCGCATCGTTAAGCCACACCGCTTCTACAATATGGGTACACATTGCTAAACTCCTGTATTAAAGTGCGCGCGTGGGTTAAAAGTTGACTCGGCGGCAAGTTGCCCGAATAACACCTCTTCACGTGGCGTCGCGGGTTTCGGAACCTCGATCCTGACCACTGCAAACAAATTTCCGGCTTCACCACCTACCGAGGGCAAACCACGCTTCGCCAAACGAAATTGACGATTCGCAGCAGTCGCCGCAGGAACCATCAACTCCACTTTTCCGCCCAACGTCGGCACATGTACGTTGGCACCTAATACGGCCTCCCATGGCGTCAATGGTAGATCAATATAAAGATCTTTTCCGCTAATCCGATACAACGAATGCGGGATCAACACCATAATCACATATAGATCCCCATTTTTCCCACCATTACTACCCTGGCCGCCCTTACCTGGTAAGCGCAAGCGCTGACCATCTTCCGCCCCTTCTGGGACTTTTACCCTAAAAGTTCTTGATACGCGATGTTGCAGGCCCTGCTGATCATATTCCGGCAAATTTAAACTAACGTCAATTTCCCCACCGGCATAAATTTGCTCCAGCGTAATCGATGCTTTCACTTCATAATCCTGACCGTACACAGGCCGATGTTGATGCGGCTGACTACCTGCATGACGTGACGCAGAAAAGGTTGCCAGAATATCTGCCATATCCACGTCTTCGAAACCACCATCAGACGCATTAAACGAATGCTTCCAGTCTTGCGGCGGTTGTACATTTTCGCCAGCTTGATGACGTCCTAGCTGGTTATAGGCATCGCGCTTTTCTGGATCTTTGAGTGTGGCGTAGGCTTCGGCAACTTCTTTAAATTTATCTTCACCCCCCGGATCTTTAGAGACGTCCGGATGATATTTATGTGCCAGTTTGCGGTACGCCTGTTTAATGTCGGCAGCCGTGGCGTCTCGCTCAACACCGAGAGCGCTGTAATAATCTTTAAATTTCATATTCCAAGCCAAAATAAATGTTCAAAAATGCGCATATTGAATAACGCTTATCTTAGTGCTAAGACTAATCCTGCTTTATCTATAACAAATTGAATGCAACAGCCGCAATGCAGCGGCTAACACTATGCGCGCAAAATTCTGACCATACGGCTTAAATTTTCTCCTCTGACAAAGCGCTATCTTGACTCATTTCCAGCACACTTTCTGAGTTGTCGTGTAGCTTCTCTAAAGCCGATTCCGCTAATTTTTTATGTAGCACTTTTTCCAACGTCAGCATTTCTCGCTCGGTGTCAGTCCACCAAATGCGGTGCAAGGTCCAACCTCATCCCTCCAGCACCAATTGCCGTAAGCGGTCACGATCTTTGACATTCGGCAGCGAATGATAAGTTGCACCATCACTCCCCCCAAACGTGTCGGGTTGATGCGGATACGCCACCCCGCTAGCAAACCGGTAGTACGAACATTCGACCTGAAGATGGACTATCCAAACCCGATTACGATGGCTCGAATCAATTCTATCTCAAATGGGCTATCGCGCTCGCGCCCTTCCGAAGGATTATTCTATGAGCGCCTGCACACCTTTTTGTGCAAATTTCAGATAAATTTTAAGATCGATTACACCGATTGAACGGGTCCGCGAAATATCAATATCTTTGGGCCGTACCGAACTGACGATCGTAAAGCCCAGCCGCGTCCGCGTGATCGCGACAGTCAGATGGCGCTGTCCACCTTTCCTACTCGACGGATCAAATTCTCTCTGATATTACACAAAACCCAAACCAACACTAAACAGCTTTCCAATTTAATGGTGATGCGACTAATTATCATCTTGGGATGCCAAATATTCGGCAACCGCTTCCTTCTGCCAGTTGCATGCCGCTTCACTTCACCAAATTTACACATCCCTTGATAAGGCTGAATATGCAAACAATCTGACACTTTCTGTAAAAATACCTGAACCGGCTTAGCACATTTCTCGCGTTTAAAAGTCAGGGTACGAGATGGTTTATTAGACATGGTTTTGCCTTGATTCATTAAATCAACACGCCGCAAGACGCCACAGCGAAGTCACTTCTGCCGCACGTGCAGCGTGCAACGGATCAGCCGCATCAGCCACTTTCGGATGATGCGGTTTTACGTCCATCCGTCCGATAATAGTTAAGCCAGCTTTTCCAATCCAACCCAACAGTGTTGCCCTTGAACGTAAAGTCAGGTGTTCCGCCAGATCGGAGAGTATCAGCCATGCCTCGCCACCCGGTGCAAGGTGCGCTGCCACCCCATTCAGGAAACCGCACAACATCTGACTATCAGGATCATAAACCGCATATTCGATAGGCGAAATAGGACGTGCCGGAAGCCATGGCGGATTACAGACAATCAGCGGTGCACGGCCCGGCGGAAACAAATCAGCCTGCACGATCTCCACCTGCTGGCGCAACCCGAGCCGCATCAGATTTTCCTTCGCGCATGCTAACGCACGCACATTCTGATCAGTCGCCACCACCCGCGCAAATCCTCTGCGCGCTAAAACCGCGGCCAATACACCAGTCCCAGTGCCAATATCAAACGCCAAACTTGTCACTTTTAATGGGGCTTGCGCCACGAGGTTGATATATTCGCCACGAACTGGTGAAAACACGCCGTAATGGGGATGAATGCGATCATCAAGCGCCGGAATTTCAACACCTTTTTTCCGCCACTCGTG
>JACMQE010000291.1 GCA_014377145.1 Glaciimonas sp.
ATGCAGTTTTCGTTCAGCCATTTATTTTTTTGGTTATGCTCTCGCGCAAGTAAACGTCCCGAATGTCGGGACGACCTTTCTGCAATTTTACGTCGATTTATGCTTAAGTTGGAATTTGAAGAGGCACAGGTAGAAAACTGCGCGCATTTCTTGTTATCGGCAAAATTGCAGTCCACTTCAAGTCTGCAATTTTACGTCGATTTATGCTGAAATTGGAATTTGAAGAGGCACAGGCACACGCTAATTATTGTTCTGAATTAGCATCCCTGGATTGCTCCCTAAAAAATGCTGTTGAGAAAAGCTGTCGAAGGTCAAATTGTTTCCATCGATGAGAAGCGATGATATTCCACTCACGCTACCCGCAAGATTAAAGGTCAATGGTGACTCTACAGAATTGCCCCTCAGATAAATACCACTGACAAGGCCGCCGGCAACGTCGCGTATGAAAATTCCCGAGCCAGTAGGATCTTCGCCATAAACGGTATTTTCTCCTACAGAAACTGAATTGTTGATCATATCTATGTTGACGAGGGGGAGATAAATCGGGCCATACGACTCTGCCGACACGCCCAATTGCCCGTTTGATATTTGATTGTTTTCGATGCTACTATCAAAAGTATTTCCGTAAAATAAAAGGGCTCCGTGAGCAACGTTTGTAAATGTGCTGTGGCTGACGCCGATTCGAAAAATAGAACTGGTGACACTCACAATTGAGGATTGATCTGGCAGAATATCCCAAGGATGATCTAAGGTGACAGTCCGACCGTCGATGCCTTGGACCATGCGATACTCGCCAACACCGGTTCCTTGAACAATGGTTACAACTAAAGTTTGAGGATTGCTCGCGCCGACCTTTCCGTAGGCCAGATCGTTTGCCAAGGTGACCGTGTTCGAGTTACTGCTTGATATCGTTCCAAAGTAGGCTTGTGCGCCTCCGTCGGTGGTTGACCCTTGTCCTTGTGTGGTCAGCAGGTTTGCGTAGGTGTTGTACCCACTGTAAATGTTTTGCGTAATCATCGACGGCGAATATACCCAGAATGGGCGAGAATAAAAAATTCCGGCCCAGAGATGATATTCTCCCGGACTACCTTGAAGTAAGTTTTGTTCGAAAATACAGTTTTGATCGCCTTGCATTGACACCCAGTTGCTACGAGCTTGATTAAATGTGTTTTGGCTCATGAAAACTCCATCGCCGTAAATGACCGCGAGACTGACGTTCGAACTTGAATCGATGGTTGAAGAAAGCACCCGAATATCTGGGCCCGTCAGCATGATCATCTGCTGATTTCCATCTGAATAGTCTCTACCCGCCGTTGGAGTTAATACCGTAGTTCCAGTTGAATAAATGTTCACACTGTTCAAGATAATGTGTCCGGAACGAACGGGATCTCCAGATTGATCGCTCATGATGAGGGCGTTCGTAACGGGGGCGACGATAGACAGATTTTCGATGCCGAACCATTGGCTCCCCTGGATCCAAGTCGTCGGAGGATTTGAAGATGGGCCAATGATTGGGGTTGTTCCCATCGAATCACCAATGAGGTATTGATGTGGATACATTTTTATCGTGTCGGTAATCACGAATTTGCCGGCCGGTAGTGCGAGATAATATGGATTATCGGCCGAGGCCGAAGCTGCGTTGTCGCTAAAGCAATTTGATAAAGTCGCAGTATTGTCTGTCGATCCGTCTCCGACTAGCCCGTCGCAACTCATTCCGCTGAGTGTGGTAGTTGAGTTTGAATAAATGGTAATGGGAGTGGCGGCGCTCGAGGCTGCATCTTGGATGTTACTTCCAATCCAGATATAATAGGTTCCGGAACTTAAAGATGATGGAATTGAAACCGAGATAGAGGTTTCGTCACTGCTGCGAACTGCGAGCTGAAAATATGTGTTACTTTGATCAAGTAAGACGACTGACGGATTTGGTAAGAAATTTTTTCCGACAATTCGGAGTACTTGGCCCGCTTCGGCGCCACAGGTGTAAATTTGATGGTTGGGAGCATCAAAGACTTCGTTACTCGCGGGAACTCCCATTGCCCACTCGATTGTCGGAGCATTTATTAAAAGCTCCACGGGGTCGGCTGAGGAGTCTTCAATGCGCACGGCATAGGTTCCTGTCGGGAAGTCTAATGGAATCGTGAAACGAAGGCCGGTCGAGGCCATATTCGTGCCGGACACCGTAGTTCCGCTGTTTCGGAGTGAACTTTGCCAGTCGGTCATGCCCGGAGGAACAGCCAGAAGACGTATCGTCTTATCACTACCTGTGAAAGCTCCGCTCATTAATACCGGAAGCCCAGGGCCGGCTTCACGCGAAGTCCAAAAGACCGTGTTTGATGAATAGGTCGGATAATTTCCGGTTTGAGTCATCGTCGCAGGATCGACATAAACAGCGGATGTTGCCCCCCACTGGGTGAAGTTCAATGAATTATTAACGTAGGGATTTTTGCATCCAAACAATTGGCCGATATTCGCTGGAGCTGAACCATACCCTATTGCAAGTGGCTCGTTGGCATCCAGTTTCGACGAGAGTAAAGAAAAAGCGGATCGATTGGCGCTCAAGTTTGCGCTGCAGTTCACAAACAGCGGCGACAAAACCAAAATGGAAACAAACATAAGCAAAAATGTATTCAATTTTTTAAACTTGAATTTACATACAGAAAAGCTTTTCATAAAAAGTCCCCCATTGCTTGTCAGTCTAGCGTATGGCTTTAAGATTTCTTAAAGAAATGAAGGTCGAATCTCAAATTGAGACTCGCTAAAAACGGGGGTGACTAAATTATTTTCTATAGACTAAAGTGTCGACAGCTTTGTAATTACTCAGCGACTTTGAGCGGTGATTGGCCCAGATGATTTTTTCTGAGACCAGAAAAAGTTTAACTGGAAGGGCAAGCAATGGCGTAGTGTAAAGAACGCTTTCGAGCAATTTAAAGTTCATTTTTGCTCGAAGCTGCGTAGCCCCTGCGTATCACGCGGGTTGACTGGTTGATCGACCCGACAACTATCCTGAAATTTTCCGCAACCAATCCGTCAAAGAAGCTAAAGGCGTATGGATTTTTAATCGGCGTGATGACCGGCCTTTGTCAGGGCAACGTCCTCGGTCTGAAAGCAGAAGACCTTTTCCCCGATAGCGAAATTCCGCATTACCGCGTTTTGGATAACGTCGTCTCCGGCCGAGCCTCCCAGGGACTGCACGAGCAACGCTTGCTCGAGGATTTCTTTTTCCGCTTTTAGCTCCGTCGTCGCAGGATCTTCTTTTTGCTGCGGACCGCGCTTGATAACTTTTAAGCTC
>JACMQE010000292.1 GCA_014377145.1 Glaciimonas sp.
CCATTTCCATTGCAACCATTCTGAACGAAAGCGATAAAGCAATGGGGCATCTTCTTTGCCTAGCCATTTCAGCACCTTTAGCGGGGCTTGTGGATTGGCCCATGGTTCAGCATGTGATACTGAAATCTGGCAACCATTTGCAAAACTGGTTTCTTGTGCTGCGCCTGCCTGACGATCGATGACGGTAACGTCATTGCCTTCCTTGTTGAGGAACCATGCTGAAGCAGTACCGATAATGCCAGCTCCCAATACAATTACTTTCATACTGAATCTCCGAAGTTTCTTAATGCAATGGCACTATTGTAAGAACTTCTAGATTATTTATGTAAGCAATCTAGTAGCTAAATTTTTTAGTTATATTATTTTTTTTGAAAATTTTTCTAATTCCAATGCAACGGCTCGAAAAATGACATCATTTAAAGCCTGATGCAGATCAAGATTGGTTTTCTGCGTGATCCCTTCGACAGCTGATTGCAAGACATCCACTAAGCTGTCACGTACCCGCTTGTTAGATCAAAAAATCGATCCGTTCTTAAAATTGTCGTAATACTTTTTCATGTACTTCCGCTGAAATTTTTCCCATTCCTGATAACTTAATGTGATCGTGGAGGGCGATGTTGGCTGATAAATGTTATCGCTGCTATTGTTGATATTGCTGTCGTCATTGTCAATTTTGGTTGCTTTGGTTGCGAGCCACATTTCGTCAAAAGGAGCGAGCTCCAAAGGCACGATGATTTCGGTAAGTAGTGGAATGCCAGGATCAAGCGTGTGATTCATAAATTGCTCTCCTGCGTTCTGTGTATTTGTTTTGTGTGCCCCGACAATTAAGAGCTGGCTGCAACAGAGTGGGTCAGTGGGTAACCACGTTGCTGGTAAAAGCGGTAGCGGTCGCGACCATTGTTCTTGTCAGCCTCATCAAGGGAGATAATTTCAAACATGCGTTCGAAACGGGAAAAGTGGGTGGGAGTGCTGCCAGATAGATTAATTAATACTTGATGATGCGGCAATGCAAGGATGTTGCTGTCAGTCAAAATAATGGGCGTTTGCAAGGCACGTGAATCGCCCACTTTTACGTGGGGTAAAAAGTCATATTCGGAAAATGTCCAGAGCATTTGATCTAGTCTGGTTAAATCATTGGCAGTACTTGTTAATATCACAATCTGACATTGCGATGCCCGCGCTTTCCGTACAAGACGGCAGGTGTACAAAAACTTATCAGAAATATTAGTATGAAAATCGATGTGCGTCATATTCTGATGGTATTTGCGGCTTAGAATTGGAATCCGGGCGGGACATTACCGGCAGCCGGTACTTGCGCGCCGTTATGGTATCTTTATGTGTATTTTTAGGCATATTCCCTGCATTCTCTTTAGCCGTGTTGGCTGCCGCGGATTTGGTGACCGGGGCGGCTGCGGCTGTTTGCTCGTTGCGATAGGTTTTGGGTAGCTGATTGCTTAGCGGATAACTGGCTGCGCTTAATGCAGCGTCCCAGGCGCTTGCTTCGTACCTATTTTCTTTATTGCATCCGATTAATAGTAATGGCAATTATTGGTTTTCGCCGCTGATTGTTTTTAGGCGTAGAAGATCTTCGTTGTTGGTGATCATTTTTTTCGCTAAATCGAATACCATGGCTATTCAATAGGTTACGTCCGTTGTCGCACGGAAGACATGTTGTCGAGGTGTATAAAGTGACGGGGCTATTTGTTATGACCTGCGCAAATTCATAGGGTAACTTGTTTGCATCCCTGTTGCTATTTTTCTGGAGCGCTGTTTTTTCAACGGTCTTGCCTGATTTTGGTGGGATATCAATATAGGTGGCCTGACCATTTGGATCGATCGATTTGTAGAGTATGGCATGTGCGCCTAGTGTTGCAAGCAAGCAGACCGTCAGCCCTGTTATTGAAAATAAGGACGCAGCCAGTTTCATCTAACTTTACTTATAGAGGAGATACAGGGTTTGTTATTGATCGAGTATTAAATTCGGGATGGTTCTTAGTATGGTCATTGGCGGCTGCTAATGCAAGGATGCGCCGTGCAGGTGGATTGTGTCTACACGACACTATTATTGACCTAACTTAGCCGGACGCCTTTAGTGCATCAGGCTGCCGCCATACCGCTGTGGCGTAATAATGTATCAATGTTCGGTGCACGACCGCGAAAAGCCTTGAACGATTCTAATGCTGGACGCGAACCGTCCAATGCCAGAATTTACCTGTTTCTGCGGATATGAGACTGTCGCCAGTGGCGGCCTCCTCGAATGCGCTATATGGATCGGCGGATAATACTTCGGTCCATTTATAGCTGTGATAGCCCGCCGCATAACCACCAGCAAAAATGTGGGAGAAAGAATGTTGAAAGCGATTAAAGGCAGGTGGTGTTAAAAACGCAATCTGCGTTCGGACTTGGTTAATCAATTCTTGCACTGTTTGTGTGCCGCAAGGATTATATTGGTCATGCAGATGCATATCGAAGAGTGAAAACTCGACTTGACGCAGAGTCTGAAGTCCAGATTGAAAATTTTTTGCGGCGGTCATTTTGTCAAATAGCACATGCGCCAGCGGTTGATTGGATACGCTCTCGGCAGTCATGTTTTGCAGCATATCCCATTCCCAGCAAAAATTCTCCATAAATTGCGATGGTAATTCGACCGCATCTCGATCGACCTCTGAGATCCGGATACGCCGATTTCATCGACTTGGGTGAGCATGTGATGCAAGAAGCCTTGACCAAATTCGCGAAAGAGTATGATGACTTCATCGTTTGTAAACAGCGCTGGTTTGGCTTTGCCATCGACAATGGCGGGGGCTGAAAAATTACAATTCAGATAGGGCAGGGGGGTTGGAATCCCATTTTCAAGGCGGTGGCGCGCACGTCATCCATCGATGCGCCTCCACGTTTGCCTTTGCGTGCGCAGAGGTCAAGATAGAATTGTTCGATTAGCGTGCCTTCTTTTTGAATCTTGAAAAATTTCACATCGGAATGCCAGACGGGTGCCTGGTCGACACTGATTTCGACTAAAAATAACTTATGTACCAAAGCGAACAAACCTTGCACAACTTTTGGTTCGGGGAAGTATTGTTTTACTTCTTGCTCAAAAAAAGCATAACGTTGTTCGCGCAATTTTTCGGATGCGTAAGTCCTATCCTAAGCTTCTAGTGGTGCACTGCCTAATTGGTCTTTAGCAAAGGTACGCAATTCGCCTAAATCTTTTTCAGCGAAGGGACGCGCACATTGACCAAGGTCTTCCAGAAAATTGATGACTTCCTGGGGTGTTTTTGCCATTTATTTTTGAGACGAGAGATAATACGGCATAATTTTTCAAGCCTAATAATCTAGCTTCTTCATTCGGCAATTGCAGAATATCGACGATGTTTTGCATGTTATCCCATTCTGGTTTGTTGCCAAGTGTAGATACTTTGGTGGTGGCATTGGTGTGATATATTTTTTCGCGCAGGGCACGATTGTCGGCGTATTGCAGTACGGGAAAATAGGATGGGAAGTGCAGGGTAAATTTGTAGCCTTCTTTAGCGTCGTCTGGCAAGCCGTCCAGCTCAGCTTCGTCATTAATAAATAATGCGTAATCGTTGGTAGCATCCAAAACATTTTCTGAGAAACGGGTGGTTAGCGTCCCATATTTCTTTTGAATATCAGCGAAACGTACTTTGTCGGTGTTGGTTAGTTCGGCACCGCCGAGGTGAAAGTCGCGCACTGCGTTGTCAATGATCTTCTTGCGAGCAGGTGATAAAGCTAGCAAAATTGGCGCTGGCATTAAGGGATTTGTAT
The DNA here is from genome assembly GCA_014377145.1 of Glaciimonas sp. The sequence continues at coordinate 3,784 of JACMQE010000292.1, forward strand.
TTCTCGAATAAAGCCAGATTTTGCGCTAGCGATGTTCAGAATTCGATGAGTTTCGGTTGATTTTCGTTATAAACAGCACGTAGCGCGGGGCTATTCATCACCGCATTCAAATGGTCCACAATCCCCCACGCCCGCCCGAGTTTTTCGGTGACGTTTTCCATTGGGGCAACAAAAAACGCCCAAGTCACTGATGCTTCTGGCGCTTTTAGTTGCGTGACGATGATCGATGCATGCTCCAGCAAATAAGCAATCGCTGACGTGACCTGTTCTGGCTGAATTTTGTCAAAGCATGCCAAGCCTGAAATTTAGTTTCTTTCTGCGGCTTCAATCGTATTGACCAGCAACATGGTGATGGTCATCGGCCCGACGCCGCCTGGCACCGGGGTGATATAACCCGCGACTTCTTTGACGTTGGCAAAGTCGACGTCGCCACACAACTTTCCGTCGTCATCGTGATTCATGCCAACGTCGATAACGACCGCACCCGGTTTGACCATGTCAGCCGTGACGATGTTGCGTTTCCCGGTAGCAACTACCAGAATGTCGGCTTGGTGCGTATGGTGACCAAGGTCACGGGTCTTGGAATTACAGATGGTAACTGTCGCGCCAGCTTGTAAGAGCAACATGGATTGCGGCTTGCCAACTATATTAGAAGCGCCAACGATCACCGCATGCGCACCGCGCACGGGATAGTCGATGGATTCCAGCATTTTCATCACCCCATAAGGGGTGCATGGACGAAATAAGGGCTGTCCTGTCATCAGCAGACCGGCGTTGCTTATATGGAAGCCATCGACATCTTTTGCGGCAGCAATTGCTTCAATAACCTTGTTTGCATCAATATGTACAGGTAAAGGTAATTGCACCAATATCCCGTTAATTGCTGGATCCTGATTCAGGATGTCAATC
>JACMQE010000293.1 GCA_014377145.1 Glaciimonas sp.
AGATGCGGAAGTAGGGTTGGGCATCGCACCCTGATGACGCTGCCCATTGCCATCCGCCATTGTTGGCGGCCAAGTCGAAGTCGTTTAGTTGGGCGGCAAAGTAGGCCTCACCCCAGCGCCAGTCAATACCAAGGTCTTTGATTAAAAACGAAGCGACGACCATTCGTAGGCGATTGTGCATATAGCCGGTATGGTTGATTTGCAGCATGGCGGCATCAACCAACGGATAGCCGGTACGTCCATCGCACCAAGCCTGGAAAACCTCTTTCGCGTGCGCACCGGTTTCCCAGCGGATCGCGTCATAATCCGATTTGAATGCACGCTGGGCAACGTGCGGATAGTGATGCAAGATCATAAAGTAGAAGTCGCGCCACACCAGTTCGGATAGCCACACTGCCACACCCCTTCCTTCGACAACCTGATGCATGGCTTGATAGGCTTGGCGTGCCATCGTCCGGATTGAAACAGTGCCGAACCGTAAATGCACTGAGAGATAAGAGGGCCCCTTTATCGCAGGAAAATTTCGCGCCGCTTCATAATCGCCAATTCGTGGAATAAAATCTGCCAGCAATTGCTCAGCGCCAGAAATGCCGGCAGGTATCTTTAACGCGCTCAAATTGGTGGGAGCAAAGCCTAGCGTTACCAATGAAGGTATTGCTTGCTTGTATTTAGGCGAGATCTTTGCCAGCTGTGCTGCATAGGACGATATTGAATACGGCTTTAGAAAGAACTCCCCATCGGCCTTAGTCAAGCGTTTCATCCACGCATTTTTGTATGGCGTAAATACCGAAAAAGGTTTGGCGGATAGGGATAGCACCTCATCGGTGTCGAAAATGACCTGATCTTTGTAGCTAGACCAGCTGCAACTATTTTGTGCGAGAGTCGTCGCTACGGCCGCATCCCGTGCAACGGCTTGCGGTTCATAATCACGATTCGCAAACACCGCCTCAATTCCCAATTTTGCTGCCAATGCGGAGATTTCCGCTGCTGCGGAGCCATAGCGCACGATCAAATCGCCACCCAGTTTTTGTAACTCAGTGTCTAGTTCTACAATACTGGCATGAATGAACTCAATCCGGCGATCAGCTTTTAGTCCGGTATTCAGCCCCTTATTAAGCAATGGTTGCAGAATATCGGTATCAAATACGAACACGCAAAATACAGCACGACTAGCCTTTAACGCATGGTGCAATGCAGCATTATCGAATACACGTAAGTCACGACGAAACCAGACGAGAGACTTGTCAAATTGAGGCATTTTGAAAATAGACCTAAAGGGTGATGAGGCATTTGTAAAGCGGGTGGAGATGCAAAGGAGCGACGGGCTAAACCGAAATAGGAAAAAATTGTAGTTTAGCAAGTGTGATTGATTTAAGTTACCTTACTTTACGCCACCAAAGCCCCTATTCAAAGCAAGATAGCCACATTTAAAGCTGATAAAATGTTGGCCATGACTAAGCAACATAAAAATCCCCAAACATTCTTGTCGCGCAACAATCTTGCGCCGGCCTCTACATTATCAGAACCCGCGATACTGAATCTGACGAACCATTTTCTGATCGCCATGCCGACTATGCGTGCCCCTGTGTTTAGCGGCACCGTTGTGTATTTATGTGAGCATAACGCTAACGGCGCGCTAGGCTTAGTTATTAACAAGCCCACCGATATGACGATGGACGTGCTATTTGAACGCATCGATCTGAGGCTTGAAATTGCTCCTCACCATACGCACGCTGCCGCCTACTCCGATAGCTCCGCTAAATTCGGTGATATTATGTCTGCTCGGCCAGTGATGTTCGGCGGGCCGGTCCAGGCTGAGCGCGGGTTTGTCCTGCATTCTCCACTAAAAATTTACTCATCAACGCTTAAAGTGACCGACCAAATTGCGATGACGACCTCGAAAGACGTGCTGGAAGAGGTTGCTCATGGTACCGGTCCTGCGCAATTGATGGTCAGTCTGGGCTGTTCCGGCTGGGAAGCAGGTCAGCTCGAAGAAGAAATCGCCAACAATGGTTGGCTGACGGTAGTCGCTGATCCTACAATTATTTTTGATTTACCGATTGAAGCTCGCTTTGTCGCGGCACTTAAATTGCTCGGCATTGACCCACACATGCTGACAGGAGAATCCAGTCGTGCGTGAATGGATGATAGATACTATCGGTATGCTCTACGTGCAGCGGTACAGCTTTAATGGAAACAATACTCGGCTTTGATTTTGGCCTTAAGCGCGTCGGCGTTGCGGTGGGCAACACCTTGCTGAAGCAGGCGCAACCCTTGACTATCATCAGCGCTATTAGCAATGACGCCAAATTTGTCGGAATTGCCGCTTTGTTAAAAGAATGGCAGCCAGCGCGTTGCATCGTTGGCTTGCCATTGCATCCAGATGATAAGCCCCATGAAATGAGCATGCGCTGCCTTCGTTTTGCCAAACAATTGCAGGGACGTTATGGAGTTGCTATCGTCCTTGTTGATGAGCGTTATTCCTCGGCGGTGATTCAACATCAGCGTGGCGAGTTAATTGACGATCGGGCAGCGGCGATCATCTTGCAGCAATATTTCGACGATTTGGGTAACTGATCTGCCTCATCGAACCGTGATGCGAATTTTAAGATTCACCAGATTGTATAATGATAAAAAAAGATGGACTTTCATGATAACCGTTAATTCAGAATACGATGCCGAAGCGCTTTATCGCGTGTTGGAAGCGCAAGTAATAACTGGTTTAGCTAACGCCGACAACGTTGCGGTAGTTGGTATCTATTCCGGTGGTACTTGGTTGGCTGAGCGATTGATGGCAGCGCTGAAACTCACAGATCACGAACGCTTAGGTTTTATTGACGTATCGTTTTATCGTGATGATTTTGCTGCAAAAGGACTACGCGCCGACATCAAACCGACTCAGATTTCTTTCGATGTCAACGGTGCCACTATTTTGTTGGTAGATGACGTGCTCTATACCGGTCGTACTACCCGTGCCGCGATTAATGAATTGTTCGACTATGGTCGACCGGCAAAAATCATGCTGGCGGCATTAGTCGATCGCGGTGGTCGTGAATTGCCAATCAGCGCTGATTTTGTCGCTGACACCGTTATCCTGATCGCTGGCGAATCGCTGGAACTTCAACGTGCTGAAAATGGTGGGCTCTCTCTGACGGTGCATCGCAATGCTTAATCCACAATTAAATAAAAATGGCGAACTGCAACATTTGTTGACTATCGAAGGATTGCCAATTTCGGTGGTGAAACACATTCTGGACACGGCATCATCATTTGTCGGAATTAGCGACCGTGAAGTCAAAAAAGTGCCGCTAATGCGTGGAAAAAGCGTGTTTAATCTATTTTTTGAAAACTCTACGCGTA
>JACMQE010000294.1 GCA_014377145.1 Glaciimonas sp.
AAAGTAAACAAAAGCAACCGCCATCACCGGGCGTTGCGTCACTTCATCGAAAAGCCATGACCACGATCAAACAAGCCGACCTCATCGAATCCGTTGCCGCTGCCCTGCAGTACATCAGCTATACATAACCTCGTAGGTAAGTAAAGCCAACGAGCGTTCGGCCAGCGTGTTTTAAATCACACTGATTTCGTGCAAATGCAGCGTTCAGATAAGCGTATTTTTAATAATTAAAAATACATTAAAAAAGGGGCATCTTCCCCTTTTTTAAGAATCATATCCATTATTACCATAACTTTTGCTTTCCGCGAACCATAGCGAAGATACCGGATACTGCGCCACCAAACACAGCCCAAATCATCCATACATCTATACATCTATACATCTATACATCTTATACATTCATAAAGCAACAAACCCTCAAACGGTTCGGCTACCTGCTTTTGCAACAATGCATCAGTTTCAATCTTAATGTAGCCATTGTGGTCAGTACGCTTCAACTCTCATTTCGTATTATTTAATTCTGTAGTAACCCACGACAATCAAGATCATCGTGGGCAGTTTTAAACTGGCGAAAATTTCAAATAATAAACCTCTCCCTTAAGGGGCGAGGTATTGAAATCCCAGAAACCTGGAGAGGAGGAGCGCCGCAAGCGGCGAGGAATTTATCCTCATTGATTCAATTAATTCGCAAAGAAATTAACGACCCGGTTGTAATATGGTGTAACTCCATTTTTGCCATTCTGCGTCTTCGGCAACCACCAAGGAATCCAAGCGCCTTTCTCGTCAAGGAGCACTGTTGATGCAAGGGTAGTCAAGTCGACCCATTGCAATGTTTTTGTCGCATAAAAACCTTCGACGCTGGTTTCATCGGCAGAACGACCTACGTAAAGTCCTTTTTTGCCACCATTTGTAACTAACGTGAAATCAAGTACGACTCCACGCCCGGCAATGGCCGGAATCAATGTGACGTTCCCATTGACCCCAAATTTTCCGTTGGCATCACCGTAGAGAATTTTTGTCGGTGCGGTTCCAGACTGTTCGTGACCGCCGACGATTAAATCAAGGATACCGTCTTCATTCACATCGATAAGTTCAACCGAAAAATAAGGGCCAATATAGGGTCCTGCACCTTCGAAGCCAAAAATCCGAGTTGAATCGACCTTAAATGTGCCGTCCTTTTGATTGATGAGGAAATAAACACCCGAACTTTTAGAAATGTCGGCAACAACAATATCGGGATATCCATCGCCATTTATATCGCCAGCAGACGCGCCATGGAAAAATCCAATATCTGTCACATCAGTGACGTTAAAACCTCCATTTCCATTACTAAGAACCAATTGGCTTTTTTCGCCGGGAAACGGCGAGGCGTCATAACCGGTGCATGCAACAAACACATCTGGAATTCCATCTTTATTGAAATCGGCGACCACGCTTTTTCGAGGATGAAGACAACCTTTTACCGATGACTGTTTTTTAAATGTGCCGTCTTTGCTTACTTGCCAAAACTCAAAATCACTCAGGTATTTTGGATCGCTTGTTGCTACGCTCAGAGAATGTGCCCAAGGGCCGTAGTTCTGATTAGCAGTGAATATGTTGATATTTCCAGACTGATAAAAATCCCCTGCTCCCCATGCTAGAGGGCCATCTCCAGCCGCTCCTTTAACTGAACTAGGGAAGGCAATTTGTGAGAGGTCATAGCCTTTTGCATTCAAATATGAGGATTTTTGAACCAGTATTGGCACCACCAATGAGACCGATTGATTTGCCGTTCCACCAGCACCGGCACAACTCAGCGTGTATGTGCTTACGCCTGACGCTGTTGGTGTTTGTAAGCTTGTTCCAGAAATGGCTTGAACTCCGCTCCATAATCCAGACGCCGTGCATGATGTTGCATTTGTCGATGACCATGTGAGTTTTGCAGATTGACCTAAAACGACCTTGAATTGATCAATACTCAGCGTGACAATTGGCGCTGGTGTATTTGAACTATTCGAACCACTGCTACCTCCCCCACATCCAGCTAATGCGACTATTACTGCCGACATAATAAATGAGCTCATTATTTTCATCGCCATTCCATCACCTTAATTTATCTTTATATCAATAATTGTTTCAGCACGTTGTTAGTGCTCTGTCAGCAATCGAAAGGGTTTGCTTACGCCATGTTCTTAAACGTATTCTTTATAACAACAAAAGTGAATACTTTGTAGGAAGGAAAAGCTCATCTGCTGCGGGCCTGATTTCGGCGGCCCCGGGGTGAAAACTCAGTATGGAATTAAAATGTCAAATCCGTTGGTCACTGCATCGGGCTTTACATTGCCGTTGTACGGAAGAATCCAAGGCGCCCATCCCCCAGTATAAGGAGGCGAAAAGGCGCCCATCGTTCCGTCTGGCGAGGAAAAAACAACCGATGACGTCAGACTTGGATAAGTGACTTTCTGAACGACAGTGCCTCGATAAAACGGGATACCAACGCCCCCAGAAGTTCGCAGAATAAAAAATTGATTATTCTTAAAAACGACGTCTAATGCTACGCCCTGACCGGCGACCGGCGGCAGAGTGATGGAAGTCGATGTGGCAAAACTTCCAGATCCATCGTTCAGCAGAACGACCGGATCAGTCACGCATGCGCAGGTACCGCTGTCAACCCAGTTATGACCTGCCAAAACCAAGTCGGCCTTTCCGTCCACATTGATGTCGATGAACTCTGCGGTGAAGAAGAGCTTGCCATTAAGTGCGCTGGGTAGCAGATCAAATCGGCGAGTGAATGTTCCATCCTTGTTGTTCACGAGGATGGACGTGTTGCCCGACGCAGTGTTATCGGTAAGTACAACATCTGGATAGCCATCGTTGTTGATGTCCGCAGCCGATGCACCATGACCGAATGCATTGAACGGCAGCCAACTCGTCTTGTAGCCGCCAGTGGCCTGGCTGAGAATGACCGCCTGCCGCTCTCCAGGAAACGGAGCCACATCAAGTCCATGGCACGCCACAAAAATGTCCGGTTTGCCGTCTTTGTTGAAGTCGGCAACGATTGCCTTTCGAGGGTGCAGGCATCCAGTGGTGTCAGCCAACAGCGCTGGGTCTTCAACCCAATTTCCGGAGCTATCTTTCCCGTAAAAAATAAACTTGCCCTTATTGTTGTGCGTGGCTGCGTTACTGGGGTCATACGTCAACGTTGCGATGAACAAGGAAAGTTGCCCTTTTTGCTGAAAGTCAGCGACTGCCCGAGTCGTGCTCGCCGTTGACGGGAACGGAATCGGCGACGTATTCATCTCCTTCGCGTTTTCATAGGAGGTCGCCTTAACCGCGATGGGCGAAGGAACCGGAGAGTTGGATACTCCCGCCTGACCGGTCCCTCCGCTGCCTCCTCCTTCTCCACCACCACAAGCAGCGAGCAGCGTGACTGCCATCAAAACCGCAGTGACTAGCCCGGCTTTAGTTCCAAAAACTTTCCCTTTGCAAAATCTCATTTGCATGCTTTTCTGAAGAATGATGTGAGCTGATTCCATTACGCGGGTTTACCTCTCTCAAGTATCAAATTAATTATGTGGAATGGGGAGTTGCACTCAATTTGCAGGGCTCCCTCATTGATTTCGCCTTAAATAACGCTCTAAATTTTAGAACGATTTACATATGATAACTTTTATTACTTTTGATCTCAAGCTCAAGTGCGAGCATCCTCGATTTTTAACTTCGCATACAGAGGGCCGAGACCTTTGTTAGCGCGTGTGCGGGAGGCTGGACGGGAGTAAAGACAAGGCAGATTTGACACTGTAAATGACCAGCAAAGTGCCCATCAGATCGCCGACGAACATGGTCAAAAACCCCTGGATGATGTTTTTCTGACCTTGCAACACGAACCATATGTGGTGCAAAAGCGGGCTGGCTACTGAGTAGGTAACGATCAAGACAAGCAGTCTTTTGGGCGTCAGATTGGTCAGCGATGCATGCAAACCATATTTTTTCTCGGCAATGCGGTAAATCAGGTAAGGTGCAAGGCTTGCCAAAATGCCGCCAACAAATGACCGCACGGGGTCATCTGGAAAAAAGAAGAAGAAACAAACGAGCCAAGATACCAGCAGCAATCCTATGGCTCCAGCTTCTGCGAACAACAATGTGCATAACAGACGTACGCCAGCAGGCAGGTAGATCCAGTTGATCCCGCGTGCAAATTCGAAGCGGGTAAACAGCCATTCATTGATGGCCAGCATGCTAACGAAGAGCAACATCGTTGCCATGACCATGATGGCCTGTAGCCGGAATTGCAGAGGATTCATGCGTGTCTGGCTTGAATTGAACTAATTTATGTAGTGGTCTTCTGAACACCCAAGGGTAACCCGAAAGCCAAGCAACTTCAAAAATTGACACCATGAACAAGACAAAACCGGCCTCAGACGTTTACCTACGCTTTTTGCAATTGGCCGATGCCATACGAGGCTTGCCTTCATTGCCTGCGCTTGACCCTCTAGAAGAGCGAATTCTTGGCTTGGTTGCTCGTGCAGGCGAACAAAAGGAGCGGTTGTCAGTTCGGGACATGATGGCGAAAGAACAACTTGGCGCGCCCGCCACCATTCATACACGGCTCAAGTCGATGCGTGCCAAGGGCTGGATCATGCTCTCGGATACAGAGGACGCCCGGCGCAAGCAAATCGAACT
>JACMQE010000026.1 GCA_014377145.1 Glaciimonas sp.
GCGCATTAACAGGCTACGTGTTTCTATTGATTATCTCGTAACATCAGTCGTAGCATGTAGGTATTCCTTAAAAACCAGAATGTAAACACAGTTCTGAAAAAGCTAACCGCTTTTTATATGGCAATATGCCTTAATTAGGTCCAAATTCTAATGAAGTCGAACATTTTGTAAGCAATAGTCTTTACTTTTTATTGGCCGACAAGTCCTCGTACTTAAAAATATTCTACAAAAATTGAGTGCCGAACTCTTTATTTGTTCATTTAGCCATGCGCAAGATACAGATCAGGATATTTGATGTACTTATGCAGAGCTTAGTCGCGTTATTATTCGTGATAAATGATTAAAAGATGAGAGAGGGTATGGCGCGAAATTTATTATATCTGCATCTATGCTAGGTCTTGAACCAGAGGAGCTCGATATGGTGGCAAAGTTATGGATAAAAGATTGTAATCATGGCTTTGTCGTGACAGGTGTGCCGCACAGAAAATCTGAGACCTATCGCATTTCTTCTGAATCGCTATCCCTGCATACTCCGGTGCTCGCGACCTTATTTGAAAAGCGAGGTCGCGCTGCTACTGATCTTTAACTACCTTAGATCTTGAATCGGGCTAAGCCCACGACGCTGGATCGACGATGCCTAGGGCTTGAAATGTTGGTTTGCAGAAAAGATAGCCCTGCATCAGATGGATGCCAGTATTTTGCAGAAAGTCGCGCTCAGCGATAGTTTCTATGCCTTCCGCCAGTACGCGTACATCCATCGCTGGACAGATCAACACGATGGCTTGTTTCGGTTTGCTAGTATCAATGTCACGGACCACGGTCATATTAATTTTGATGATATTAGGTTGGTATTCCGCCAACAAATCCAAGCCGGCATATCTTGCACCAAAATCGTCTATCGCATTGCTGAAGCGGAAGCGCTGGTATTCTCGAAATATGTTCACTAGGTTTGCGCGGTTATGTATCTGTTCGTACTCTGTCAATTCGAAGATAATTTTTTCTCCAGGAAAACGATACAGTTTTTCCGCTGCGAAAGCACTACGAATGCAAGCCTCGGGACGATATACCGCGTTGGAAAAAAAATTGATTGACAACATTTCGTTCATTTCCACTTCGGAGGTGTCGCGAATGGCGCCGACTCGACAGGCTTGATCGAACGCATAGCGATTGGCATCGGTGACTTGCAAGAGCACTGAAAAAGCCGATTCGCCATTTGGTCCACGCACGAACGCTTCATGCGCATAGATTGAACGTGTGCTCATATCAACAATCGGTTGGTAGACGAAAACGAAATTAAAATCTGGCACATTCGCATTTTTACAGTGAACAGATTTTTCAGGCAAAGGTGCTCCCCTGGGTTAAACTAATCGAATGGAAGACATTTTTCTTATTTAGAGTGGGCGACTGGCTGCTATGCTTTACTATTAGCACAATTTTAGTGGCATAGTTTTTTATGAAGTTGATCGAAGAGAAGCATCCAACAAACGCCTGAGTTATAGCCAAGTATCTGTCTCTACCATGGATGTGGGCTTGTTTTAGGCTATCGATAATTTGTGCGACCGCCGCAGGGAATTGCTATAATATTAAGTGCAATTAGTAGCACTTACGGCGTGGTACTTGCGAATAACACCGTCTTTCAACGGTTAACACAATGAATAAGCTCGTAATGACAAGCAATACAATGAGTATCCCCACGCTGTTTATTAGAACAGTACTCGAGGGTGTATAATTTTTTGTAAATACAAGGCTTCTAATGCAGCCTCGCGACTTGCAATGCGTTTCGTGCATCCCAAGATAGAGTCGTCACAGACACTTGCGGCTCTGCATCGCCTCCATAGGACACTTATCAGAGATCGGCCAGCAACCACAACCTGATACACGGCTTCGTGCTGGAGTTTGTTATCAGACTGTACTGGCAACGTCGTCATTCAGCGATTGCAACACTGACAGCTGCGGCCTCCTGCATTGCTGTCTTGGAGCGATTGTGTGCCCATTACCTGTATCTGGACTGGCAAATTGGTGCATCGAGAAAGCGTTACGGCAGCAACTGGCAGATGAGGCTATCGGACAACGGCTGTTAACAATTTCAGGGATTAGGTCGGATCAAGGTCAGTGTGCTAGTGGCTGAAACCGACGACGGCAAATAATATGGCTTTAGTTACGATTTTGCAGCGTCAATTGGTCTGTACCACGTCAATACAGTACGGGTGGTCGTGCTAATTTATTGGTACTAGTAAGAAACGTTCGCCGGTTGCTGGTGCAATGTGCCCGTGTCATCGTGCTGCGCCTGAATAAACGCACGGACCAGGTGGGGAGATGGGTACGGGCCATACTGACATGGCGACACGCGAATCTGGCGGCTTGCGCGCTCGCCAAAAAACTGGCAAGAATTGCATTGGCTATTGTTGCGTGCGGCAAAGTTTTTGGAATCAAAGCGGTGCCTGTCTAATCGCTTGAACAACTATTTTAACAAGACTAGCAGCTGATTTTGCGAACGCTAAAATTGGTGACCTGGACGATATGGAGTCAGGGTGAAAAACTTGATGTAAAAATACGCTTGCCTACAGAGCTGGCAATCTTTTTAGGATCACCCGGCGCGACTTTTATCGTTGAACAGGAAATCATCCTAGATTTATGCAAGCCAACTACAATATTAAAATTAGCATCAGAGATCGGCCAGCAACCACAACCTGATACACGGCCTGATACACGGCTTCGTGCTGGATTTGCAAGAATCGGGTGACACGATATTAACGTCAATCACACCATCAGTAACAAACCCAGCCAATACCTCTGGCAATTGCAGCGTCATCAACTCTAAAAACGCCAACACAACCCGCACATCAGGTAATCTTTCCTGCGTCATCTTTTGCAGGTGTTCAAATGTCTCCACCTAACTCGCTGCCCGCGCACCATGTACGAACAAAATTAATGCACTTATTAGTACTCATACCCATATCTAGTTTCGACCCAGAAAATTTATTAGCAGGCGCAATTAGCTAGATTAACGCCGTTCAACTCGCCACAACACTCCGATCGCAGCCACCAGGAACAACGCGCTCGGCATCACCGCCGTAATAAATGGCGGCCACGTATTCAGCAATCCCAAATGCGAGAATAAACTGTTCACCAGCTGAAAGCTAAGCCCTATCATGATCCCGGTAAAAATCTTCAAACTCATGCCACCAGCACGAAAATGCAAATACGCAAAAGGCAACGCAAGTGCCATCATCACAAATATTAATAGCGGATAAACTACTTTCTTCCAGAAAGCAATTTCATAACGTTCGGTATGCTGATTATTTTCTGCTAAATGCTTAGTATAGGTGCGTAAATTATAGGCTGACATCCGGTCGGGATCGGCAAACAAAACTGACAGAATTTCCGGCGTAATCTCCGACAC
>JACMQE010000027.1 GCA_014377145.1 Glaciimonas sp.
GCCGATACATACCGCTTCATCGATTACCGCACGTGGGCGAGGGCGTTCTGTGCCATTGGCTGGATTGAGGGGGATGACTGGTTTACCGAGTAACTGCGCCAATCGAAATACGCCTTCCTTGCCGCCGGGTGGACATTGATTGTAACTGGCGCTTCTGTTTGCGATTGCCTCAGCATAGGGATGGCAGCCGGAATAACCACATTTAGTACATTGGGTTTGCGGCAGCAGCGCTTCAAGACTAGCGACGAGGGGTGGGATATTTGGTTTTGACACGGCAAATGATAACAACATAAACATCCATTATCCGTGTAAACCAGCGGTGCGCCAAATGGAAAAAGCCACGCTATTTGAAAGAGTGATTTTTATATTGTGGAATAGTTCAGATCATAATTTAATTATTATTCTCAGCCGTTAGCTTTGATAAATGCTGTGATGTTGGGTGCAATCAGTTCGTGCCAGCAACGATCGAAAAAAATACCATAATAACCATATTTTTTGGCAATGAAATGCTGCTTATTGGCTGCGGGAATGGAAGAACACAAATCGTGCGCAACTTTAGTTTGTCCCGGGCCGGAAATATTATCGAGTTCACCTTCAATAGTAAATAAGGCAACGCTCTTGATATCTTGGGGTTTTAACGAGTTTGCCACCGATTTTCCACGTGCCTAGTGGAAGACTAAAGTCTTGAAACACAGTTTTGATGATTTCCAGATAGTAGTCAACCGGCATGTCTAGCACGGCATTGTATTCGTCATAGAATTTGCGATAATTTTCGGCCGACTCTTTATCTCCTTCGCGTAAGTGCATATAAAAAGTCCCAAGGACTTTGAGCTTAACGATTTGGATTCATCGACACAAAACCAGTGTGTTGGAAAAAGCCCGGATATACCTTGCGACCGGCACCCGGATAATTCAAGGGAAAGGTATAGATAACGGTATTTTCAAACCAGCTAAATGGTTTTTTGATTGCTAGATCATTGACTTCGGTTGGTGAAATCCGTACATCTATTGCCCCCATCATCGTCATGCTCTTGGACGGCTTTGGATCATTGTCGGTTGCCATAAGCGCGATTGCAGCCAATACTGGGACGGTAGGTTGACAAACTGAAATAACGTACAAATCAGGGCCTAGCAAGCGGATGAAATTCTGGATGTAATAGATGTAATCATGTAAATGGAAAGCGCCTTCGGTTGCTGGCACCATGCGAGCGTCGATCCAGTCGGTGATATATACATCGTGATAGGGGAGTAAACCTTTTACCGTATCGCGCAGTAAAGTGGAAGGATGACCGGAGAGCGGCGCGGATAGTAGGACTGTTGGCTGCTTCAGGGTAGCAATCTCTTTTTTGCTTAAATTTTTCTTGAAATGCATTAACCGACAGAACGACTTTGTTATCTCTACTTCTTCGATGACCTCTACTGTTTTGTCATTAATGAGGATAGTGCCAATGCTAAATTCTGGTTTTTCGTAATTTTTACCCAGTCTGTACATCATTCATAGCCAGCAGCGATACGCTTTACGAAAGGGGTGTAAGCGAGCGGTGATACGGAATTAGTAAAAAGCTTGGCACTTGTTTCCGTGAATTTCATCAGAGGTGTAAGTAAAGAACGGCTAAATTCGTGCATGTGATAAAGCATACAAACCTTTATAGGACTCTGTGATGACTCTTTGGGGAAAATCGAAAATTAATATGCTGTGTTGCAGTAAGCAGAATATTCTAACTTTGTAATTTAAAAGTGTTGTTTCAAAGATTTGTCATTGGAGACCTGCATTTGGTTCGCCTTAAAAATAACTACTCTACCGTTTCATTATTTTCATAATAAATATCTCGAAGAAATGATCGTCGGGCGCGCATTCGGTACCTTAGTTATTGGATATAACTGATGTTACGTAGCCTGCAGAAATTGAAGTTTGGCATATGCTTTGCGGGTTGCTTTAATAAATAGCTTTTCTCTTAATGCAAAGTGATTTTCTTTATGCTTGATTATCAAGCATTCCAATTTAAAAATAGCGTAAATCGACATGAATACATGATTGTTTTGTGTCTTCACTTTGCAAGTTGGAGATTTTGCCAATGCAGAGTTTGACTTCAATAATTTATAAAACACTTCCACTTTCCACCGTTGTATCTATCCGCACGAAGCGACCTTCTCGTTTGCCTTCATCGCTGAGCGTGATTAAACGATTGTCTTTGAGTGGGGCGATAAATGCTGCTTCTTTTTTACAATAAAATCAAAATCTTCAATGAGAAAAATCAGCTACCTATTATTACATAGCAACATTTAAATGCGTTGTTGGCGCACGTTGCGATCATTTCTCATACGAGTTTTTTCTTCGCTACGAAGCTTGCAAGTTTGATTTTCCGTGTTTGTAAATCACAAAATTGCTCTTGATTAAAGAAAAGAAGCTCTTTGCCATTATTTGTTTCATCTTTGACATGCATTTCGGTCAAAGTCTGCTTTCACAAGCATGTCATAAATGTTGGTTAGAGTTCGACTTGTCTTGATCGATTTTGTAAAATTAGCGACTTAATTTATGTGATGTAGGCTGCTACTAGTAGATACCTGAAGTCTTATATTAAGTCTGATCATTAATTCACGTAAATATCGGAGTAACGCATGGGTCTCAATAAAATTCTTATATCCGTCTTCTTGGCGTTGGATGCAACATTTTCAGTTTCATCGGTTATGGCGGCGGAAATTAATGGGGCTGGCGCATCCTTTCCCTATCCTATTTACGCAAAATGGGCTGAGTCTTATAAAGTTACCACGGGCAACAGTCTAAAATATCAATCAATCAATCGGTTCGGGCGGCGGTATCAAACAGATTAAAGTCAAGACGGTCGATTTTGGTGCGTCGGACATGCCATTGAAGGTAGGATAATTAAAAACTGACAATTTGATGCAATTTCCGGCAATGATAGGTGGGTGTTGTGCCGATGGTGAATTTGGACGGTATCGCTCCAGGCCAATTGAAAATTACCGGCGCAATATTGGACGACATTTATCTGGGCAAAGTCACTAAATGGAATTCACCTGAAATCGCTGCACTGAATCCAGGTGGGAAATTGTCTGATAGCGATATCACTTTCGTGTATCGCGCTGACGGTTCAGGGACTTCGTTCGTATTTACAAGCTATTTGTCGAAAATCACCCCTGGTTTCAAGAGCGGCGTTGGTGCAGGCACTTCGGTTAAATGGCCATTCGGTGTGGGTGCTAAAGGCAATAAAGGTTTTGCTGCTAACATCCAAAAAATCAAAGGCGCGATTGGTTATGTGGAATATGCTTATGCTAAAAACAGTAAGTCGTAACACATGCAGTTGAAGAATCGCGACGGTAGTTTTGCGCAGCCGGATAACGAAACTTTCAAGGCCGCCGCTGGTGCGGAATGGGCCAAGACTCCCGGTTTTGCGGTTGACTTTACAGATGCTTCTGGCAAACAAAGTTGGCCTATCACCAGCGCTTCTTTCATTTTTCTACACAAATCGCAAGCTGATGGCGCTAAGAGTAAAAAAGTCTTGAGGTTCTTTGATTGAGCTTACAAAAACGGTGGTCCGGCAGCTACTGCACTCGACTACGTCGCCATTCCTCCATTGGTTGTAAAGCTAGTTACCGAGGTTTGAAAAACCGAAGTGAAAGATACTGTGCGGGTAAGACAGTCTGTTAATGCTGTAATAGCGCTATACAAGTAACGCTGTGTATTACCAAAAGGCGTTAAGAGCGTGAAGTAGTCAGTTTAAAGAAAAGACAGGTAGACCATCAATGCTGAAGGCCTGCTTGTAGTAAAAACTAGAAACTATCAGTATTAACTAACGCCGAAAATCTATCACCTGATATCTGAAACTGCTATATACCCTATGAGCGTTCTATGGCTACGCGGAGGGTATAGTTTCACGCACTGTAGGCGAATATGGCACACACTTTATTGGATATCACTACTCATGAGTGCAAGTATTCCTTTTATGGTGCAACCTCTATCACTCCAAGCCAGTTTGTCGCAGCAAGCGTTGCTTGCAAAGATGCGCAAACAATGTATCGAGGATTTCTTCTTCCATAAAATAACGATGGCATTTTCCCTGATTGTATTATTGGTTTTGGTGGGGATTATCGTTTTGCTGAATATTAGAGCTTGCCCAGTATTCCATGAATTTGGACTTTCGTTCACCACACGGGTTGAGTGGGATCCTGTGAATAATCAGTACGGCGCAATGATTGCTATTGTCGGCACGCTGGTGACATCATTTATTGCGCTGTTGATTGCATTCCCTATTAGTTTTGGTATCGCGCTGTTTCTGACCAAAATTTGTTCGTCAAAATTACGCTAGCCTTTAGGTACCGCAGTTGAGCTTCTAGCGGGAGTGCCAAGTATTATTTAAGGTATATGGGATTGTTCGTCTTCGCGCCGTTGTTTGCCGAATACGTCCAGCTGCTTTTAGGGAGCACCTTAGGTCAGTTGCCGGGAATCGGTATTTTGAATGCGGGACTGATTCTAGCCTTCATGATTATTCAATTCATCGCCTCAGTAATGCGTGACGTATTTGAAGTAACCAGCATTATTAAAAGAGTCTGCTTAAGGCCCCGGTTGTACCTGTTAGGAAGTGGTACGCAAATTGGTAATACCATCTGCCAAAACTGGCGTGGTTGGGGTTGTAATGCTGGGACTTGGTCGCGCTTTGGGTGAGACCATGGTGGTGACTTTCGTGATCGGTAATTCTTACCGTTTGTCGTGGTCACTGTTCGGTGCCGGAAATAGTATTGCATCGAAGCTGGAAAATGAGATTGCAGAAGCATCCTCAACATTACATGTCTCGGCATTGTTCGCGTTCGGTCTGATCTTGTTTGTCATTACTTTCCTGGTGTTGTCCGCGACTAAGTTAATGTTGATCGGAATGTCTCCCAAGGAAGGTATCAAATGAGCGCCCATAATCAGACTTCATCTTTAATTAAATCTTCAGTACAGAGTTTTCCAACGACCCCAGCGGTAAACAAGGTATATCGCAAGCGTATTTTGACGTACAAAATTGGCATGATTCTGTCGTTTATGGGGATGGTGTGTGGGCTAATCGTGTTGATGTGGATTTTGGCAACGCTGGTGATCAACGGCCTGGGAGCAATGAATCTTGAATTGCTTACTCAAAATACGTCGTCGCCGGATATTGGAGGGGGTGGTTTGCTGAACCCGATTATTGGTAGCTTGATGCTCGTTGGCTTGGCAACACTGATTAGTACTCCAATCGGCATATTGGCCTAGGTTACATGTTTTGTGGCTGACATCATGTTGTCAGCACCATCGATTGTGATTGACCTTTTTGTGTGCCCGATATATGTCGCCAAAATTGGCCATTTTTCACGATGGGTAGGGACTTTTTTCCTTTCATTAATTGCGGTTCCGGTATTGGTGCGGAATACTGACAACATGCTTAAACTCGCACCAGGCAACCTACGTGAGGCTGCATTTGCGCTCGGTGCACCACGCTGGAAAGTCGCATTGACAGAGTCTGTCTGAGTGCAGTTGAGGCTGGCGTGGTGACCGATGATAAGATCCATAAATATATATTTATATTGCATTATTATCTGGACATGCACTGAAAACTGCATTTAATGACTACGATTACTATGACTAATCAAACACTGCATGGCGCCGATTACAACGCCACTAAAAGGCCGAAAATAAAAATTTCAAAGCTCAATTTTTTCTACAGTCATTTTCAAGGATTGAAAAATATTAATGAGAAAAAAGTAACTGCATTTATGCGTCCATCCGGTTACGGAAAATCTAAACTGTTACAGACACTTAATCGGATGTATGACCTGTATCCAGGGCAGCGTCCAGAAGGTCAGATCATGTATGCCGGTCGGAATATTCTGGATACGGGTCTATGATGTGAACATGTTGCGCGCTAAAGTTGGGATAGTGTTTCAGAAGCCAACGCCGTTTCCGATGTCAATATACGACAACATCGCTTTTGGTATTCGCCTATACGAAAATTCACCTAAAGATGAAATGGATGAGTGCGTTGATTGGGTGCTTTGGGGCGAGGTTAAGGATAAGTTGAATAAAAGTGGTTTGAGTTTATCTGGTCGCCAGCAGCAGAGATTATGTATCACGCATAGTGTGGCAGTGCGCCTCGATGTACTTTTGTTGAATGAGCCAACCTCGGCGCTTGATCCTATCTCGACCGCCAAGGTGGAGAGATTGATCACTGAACTGACGCAGGATTATAATGTTACCATCGTACCTACAACATGCAGCAGGCCGCACGTTGCTCGGATTTTAAGGCTTATATGTATCTGGGTGAACTGGTGGAGTTTGGCCCTACGGATCAAGTATTTATGAATCCTGCGCGTAAAGAAACACAAGACTATATTACTGGCCGTTTTGGTTAATACGCTAATACACCATTTTTGAATACCCTATTTAATCTGCACAAAACCGTAAGAAATAACCAGATGAATGGCGAACACTCTTCAAAGCAATATGATTCTGACCTCGAAACTATTCGCTCCAAAGTGTTATTGATGGGCGGCTTGGTCGAGCGCCAATTTCAAGAGGCGATGAACTTTTTCCGCAATGGTAATATTGCCTCCGATGAACGTGTTATCAAGATTGATGACGCGGTTAATTCGCTAGAAGTAGAGCTAGATAACGCTTGCAGCAATTTGATCGTGCGTCGGCAGCCTACTGCAAATAATTTGCGTACTATGAGGGCAACAATCAAGGTGATTACTGATCTCGAATGAGTTGGTAATGAAGCGACAAAGATTGCCCGCACCGCGATTCATTTACATCAGCGTGGCATCGGTAGTATTGACCATATTGAAACGGTATGGATAATTGTGCTGCTGCCGCTGATTTGTTGCACGATGCATTGGATGTGCTGGTGCGGCTTGATCAAAAACAAGCAATTCAACTTATTTCTCAGGATGCCATTGTTGACCGCGATTTCCGTTCCATCATGCGCAACGTCATTATCTACATGATGAAAGACCCACGCACAATTTCTGCCTTGATGGATACTTTGTGGGTCGTCAAAGCAATCGAGAGAATTGGTGATCACGCTAAAAATATTGCTGAATATGTGATCTATATTTTCGAGGGTAAAGACATTCGCCATACAGATTATGCGGTGACCCAACTTGGCCCGGACGCTTAATATATTAATTGCATCGGTTACTCGTAATTAGTTACTAGTAACGAATAGACTAACGATGCATCCAGTATGTTTATAAAGGCGAACGATTGCCTTAACTGCATTGTGCTTCTTGAGCATTTCGATATTCACTTCCATCGTTATGTCTTTGGCACAAGTTTTAGTAAATACGTTGATCGATCAGTTTTGCCTGAATTCTCAATAATGTGATGATGGCCACATCCCTTGTGCGCTATCATTCTTTTATTGAGTGCCCTATGAATCCGCAGATGTTATTTTAGATACTAGCAGCGCTACATGTCATGGTCTAATAAAAACAGACAGCTCAATAAGAGATAATTGCCTAACTTGAGAGGTCGCAAAGACATGAAGAAACTGCGCAAAATATTTACACTGGAATTCAAGCTAGAAGTAGTAAAGATGGTGCAAGAGCAAGGGCTTGAGCATAGCGCAAGTGTGCCAAAGCACTGGCATAGGGCGCACTGTGGTACAGCGTTGGCTTGATCAAGTTGTGGCTGAGCAGGAAGGCCAATCTGGTATAGGTAGAGGTAGGCCGTTGACAGCAGATCACCAACGGATACGTCAAATAGAGCAAGAATTAAAACAACTCAAATTGGACAATGACTTATTAAAAAAAGCTTCAGCCTTCTTTGCCCGCGAACTGAAATGAGCTATCAACGCATCAACAACTTTGGAAAGAAGGCTTTTACGGCTTTACAGTGCTGCCGCTGCATGTAAAAGCGGCATTTGCAGTCATTGGCCGCACTTACGGCAGCCGTCGCATGCGTCACGCTTTAGAAGCGCAAGGGATAAAAATTGGAAGATATAGGATACGCATTTGATGTATCAACCACAACTTCGTCCATTATGGAAGCGTACATTTATTCGCACCACCGATAGCAAACATCAGATGCCAGTGGCTGACAATATTCTTAATCGCCAGTTTGGCGTTATCGAAGCTGATGTGGCGTGGGTGTCAGATATTACCTCTATCTGTACCAAGCAAGGTTGGCTGTATTTAGTAAGAGTGCTAGGTTTATATTCGCGCAAAATCGTCGGCTGGGCATGTGCACCGAACATGCAGACAAGCTTAATTGCTCAAGCATTGATAATGGCCATACAACTACGCCAACCGGGACTAGGCTTAGTTCTGCACTCAGATCGTGGCAGCTAATATGTGAGCAATAAGTATCAAGCTTTGCTGACTCAACATAACATCATTTGCAGCATGAGTCGTCGTGCAAATTGTTGGGACAACGCTGTCATGGAGCGCTTCTTTTTGAATCTAAAAATGGAGCGTGTATGGCAAAAAGAGTATGCCAATCATACAGAAGCTGAGCGCGATATTACAGATTATATTTTCGGCTTTTATAAATGTAAAAGATTGCATTCAACTCTAGAACATCTGTCGCCTGCTGCTTTTGAATAGATAAATTCAGAAAAACCTAAAGAACTGTCTGTTTTAATTTGACCACGAC
>JACMQE010000295.1 GCA_014377145.1 Glaciimonas sp.
CGATATTCCGCTGAATGCAGAAGGTCTGCGTCAGGTGCAGGGTTGCGTACATGTTTGTCTGAAACGACGCTTGATGCTGTTTTTTGGAGTGATTTACAGCTTGCGTGTCAAACAGCTGAACCGCTGGCGATGACAAATGGACCCTACTTTGCGGGAGTTGTTAGGGCGTGAGGGAAGGAATGTGCCGCGCTGAGACAGTAGAACGTTTTCCGTATGCGTTTGAGGCCCTCAAAAACCCGTGAACTTGATGCACGCTATCCGTCAAGCGTCAATTTGGCTGAGACGCTGAATGAGTTTTCTGCACGCACAATTGATGCAGTGCAACGAATACTGGCCAATTCTACGTATCGCCGGGTCACTATCATTAGCCATGGCGGTGTTCTTGATTGTATTTACCGTCAGGCTAAAAATATAGATCTGCAGCAGGTTCGTACGTTTCATATTTTGAATGGCAGCATTAATCCTCTGGCCTGGGATGGTGCGCAATTATGATTGAACGATTGGGGTGATGTCAGTCATCTGGTGGCCATTCCGTTGGATAAAGTAAATCGGTAAGTTAATACTTTTTGACACCTTATGATGGAATATTTGTCTGCTCGAGTAGAAGGCTAGTAGCGGCCTTAAACGCAGATTCTGCACCGGGCATATCGATCAGATTTCGGTTTGGCCATTATTCTTGAGTTATTCGGGATAAGATGTTCATTTTACCCGATTAACCCTCTTCTTGCCTTTGCAATAATACTGTGAATATTGGTCCGTATTTGTTTCAAAATAACGTCTTTGTGGCACCGATGGCTGGCGTCACAGATCGACCTTTCCGGCAGCTTTGTAAAACGCTGGGGGCTGGTTATGCAGTTTCGGAAATGGCAGCCTCCAATCCCCGTTTGTGGAAAACCGAAAAGACCTCCCGCCGTATTAATCATGATGGCGAGATGGCTCCGCGTGCGGTGCAAATTGCAGGCGCTGATCCAACCATGTTGGCGGAGTGCGCTAAATACAACGTTGATCATGGTGCGCAAATTATCGACATCAACATGGGGTGCCCGGTAAAAAAAGTATGCAATAGCTGGTGCGGCTCTGCCTTACTGCAAGATGAAAAACTGGTGGCCAGCATTTTAGAGAACGTCGTAGCCGCAGTAGACGTACCTGTGACATTGAAATTTCGTACCGGATGGGATCGTTTGAACAAGAATGCCCTGAATATTGCCCGACTTGCAGAAGCCAGCGGTATCGCTATGTTGACATTGCATGGACGCACCCGTGCCGACGCTTATCGTGGCGATGCCGAATATGACACCATTGCTGCAGTCAAGGCGGTAGTCAATATTCCCGTAGTAGCGAATGGTGATATTACGACTCCGGAAAAGGCCCGCAAGGTGCTGGATATGACCAAGGCTGACGCCATTATGATAGGTCGTGCTGCACAAGGGCGCCCGTGGATATTTCGTGAAATCGACTATTTTTTGCGCACAGGCGCCTATTTGCCAGCACCGCTAGTCACAGAAGTACAAGAGTTGATGGATGACCACTTACGTGCACATTACCATTTTTATGGTGCCTATTTAGGAGTGCGGACAGCGCGTAAACATATCGGTTGGTACGTCCGCGATCTGCCAGGTAGTGAAGAATTCCGGCAGCGCATGAATTTGCTGGAAGAATGCGAACAGCAGTTGGCTGCGGTAAATAGCTTTTTTGAAATGCAGTTTGTGCATGGTGAACGGTTACAATACGGGGTCATTGTGCAGTTGGTAGCTTGAATCAAGAATTATTATTTATATAACATTGTATGCAATGAGCGTACTTCATAAGGGTAGCCGATTGCAATGCAATAAAATCGATTAAAGCAGGATAGAAAGTCGAACAGATCGCCCTTTAATACGTGCTTAAGTCAGATAAATAACCTCAAATTAAAAAAAAGCAAAGTAAAGAATGAGCAAAGAAAGCATTCAGGATGTCGTCAAGAAAAGCCTTGAAAAGTATTTCAGGGACTTAGGCGAGCAGCCACCATCGAACGTCTATGATATAGTGTTCCAAAGTTGAAAAGCCGGTGCTGGAAGCCGTCATCGCGCGCGCCGAAAGTAACCATTCGTATGCGGCTGAGATGCTTGGAATTAACCGCAATACATTGCGTAAGAAGTTGCAGCAGCATGGCCTATTATAATTTCTTAATGCCTCGAACGAACAATATAAAAGGTGTGTCGGGCTGGCGGCTAAATCGCCCGAAAGAGAGCTTCTGGCAGCGCACTAAGTGACCCACCAAAGCGCTTCACGCTAATTTTTTATTGATTAGATGTAACGCCAGTTGATTGTTCATTGTCATTAGTAAAGCATCATTTTCCGAGTTTCCACCATGCTTAAACAAGCCCTCATCTCCGTATCCGATAAGACCGGTATCCTTGAATTTTCCCGCGAGCTGGCAGCGTTGGGTGTCAATATTCTATCGACTGGCGGTACTGCCAAACTTCTGGCTGACAACGGCATCAAGGTGACTGAGGTTGCGGACTACACTGGCTTTCCAGAGATGCTGGACGGGCGTGTGAAGACGCTGCACCCAACAGTACATGGCGGAATTTTGGCACGTCGGGATTTTCCTGAGCATATGAGCGCATTGGCACAGCATCAGATTCCCCTGATCGATATGGTCGTAGTTAACCTGTATCCTTTTCAGGAAACGATTGCCAAGCAACAATGCTCAATCGAAGATGCGATTGAAAACATCGATATCGGTGGCCCTGCCATGCTACGCTCGTCGGCCAAAAATTACAAAGATGTGATTGTCCTTTGCGATCCGTCCGACTACGCCAAAGTACTGGTCGAATTGAAGGCGAATCAGGGGATGGCCACGTACAAAACTAAATTTGTCTTGGCAAAGAAAGTTTTTGCCCATACTGCACAATACGATGGGACGATCACCAACTATTTCGCTTCATTAGAGGAAGATAAGCAGCACGCCTCGCATAGCGCTTTTCCAAATATACTTAACTTGCATTTCGAAAAAGTACAAGAAATGCGCTACGGTGAGAATCCGCATCAGTCAGCAGCCTTCTACCGTGATTTTACCGCCATCGATGGCGCATTGGCTAATTACCGCCAAATGCAAGGAAAAGAACTTTCTTACAACAACATTGCTGACGCTGATACCGCTTGGGAATGTGTCAAAACCTTTGACGACAAGGCCTGTGTCATCGTAAAACATGCCAATCCTTGTGGCGTCGGCGTCGCACCGACTGTCTTGGAAGCCTATAATAAGGCATTTCAAACTGACCCTAATTCGGCGTTTGGTGGCATCATCGCTTTCAACCATGAAGTCGATGGTAACGCTGCTGAAGTTGTTGCAAAGCAATTTGTCGAAATTGTGATTGCCCCCGCATTTACTGAGCAGGCTAAGCAAATTTTCGCTAGCAAACAAAACGTTCGCTTGTTGGAAATATCGCTTGGTAAAGGTCGCAATACACATGACTTCAAGCGTGTTAGCGGCGGCTTACTTGTGCAAGTGCCAGATGCTAAAAACGTTTTATTAGCAGAAATGACCGTGGCTAGCAAAAAACAGCCGACACCGCAGCAGTTGCAAGACATGATGTTTGCCTGGCGTGTGGCCAAATTCGTCAAATCGAATGCCATCGTTTTTTGTGGCAATGGCATGACGCTGGGCGTCGGCGCCGGTCAGATGAGCCGTGTCGATTCAGCACGGATCGCTTCGATCAAAGCGCAGAACGCCGGCCTGTCGCTGGTCGGCTCGGCGGTCGCGTCGGATGCGGTCTTTCCGTTTCGTGACGGTCTCGATGTAGTGGTACAG
>JACMQE010000296.1 GCA_014377145.1 Glaciimonas sp.
CCGTAAATATCGCCCCAGAAGTTTCGAGACGCTGGTTGGTCAGGAACATGTCGTTCGGGCCTTGACGCATGCTCTGGAACAACAGCGTTTGCACCATGCTTATTTATTCACCGGTACCCGTGGGGTTGGCAAAACCACGCTTTCGCGGATACTTGCCAAGGCGTTAAATTGCCACGGGATTGACGGCAACGGCGGTATTACCGCTCAGCCCTGCGGCGTGTGCGATGCTTGCGTAGCGATTGATGCAGGTCGGTTTGTTGATTACATTGAAATGGACGCCGCATCCAATCGTGGCATCGAGGAAATGGCCCAATTGCTAGAACAGGCGGTATATGCGCCGTCAAATGCTCGCTTCAAGGTCTACATGATCGACGAGGTCCATATGCTGACTAACCATGCCTTCAATGCGATGTTGAAAACGCTGGAAGAACCGCCGGACCATGTGAAATTTATTCTGGCAACTACCGATCCTCAAAAAATCCCCGTCACCGTGCTATCGCGTTGTCTACAATTTAACCTGAAGCAGATGCCACCCGGCTATATCATCAGTCACCTCGACAATATTCTGGGAAAAGAACAAATTGCATTTGAAACACCCGCCTTACGCTTGTTGGCGCAAGGCGCGCATGGTTCGATGCGCGACGCTTTATCGTTGACCGATCAGGCGATTGCCTACGCTGCCGGTAAAGTGACATTAGAAGCGGTGCAGGGCATGCTTGGGTCACTTGATCAGACATATTTAATACGCGTGCTGGATGCGTTGGCCCTGAAAGATGGGACCAGTTTATTAGCAGTCGCCGATGAAATCACAATCCGCAGTTTGTCATACAGTGCCGCATTGCAAGACCTCGGTACGCTATTGCATCGTATTGCGTTGGCCCAAAGCGTCCCCTCAGCGTTGGCAGAAGATTTGCCAGAGCGCGAAGACGTGCTCCGTCTTGCCGCAGCATTTGATTCCGAAGAAATCCAGTTGTTTTATCAAATCGTGGTGCATGGTCGTAACGAGCTTGGCTTGGCACCGGATGAGTACGCTGGATTTTCGATGACGCTCTTACGCATGCTGGCATTTCGTCCACAATCGGGTGACGACGCGGTCGCCGCGCTGCAGCAATCGCCTCCAGCGGCCCCATCTCGTCCGTCCCCACCGACGCCTATTACTGCGAAAGCATTGACATTACCATCTCCACCAGCAGCACGGTTGAGTAGCGCGCCACAGGTTGCCACCGCCAGTGCCCCGATAGCGCGGGTGGATGAGACGCTAAGCCCGCGCATGGCGGCATTGGCAGCGGCGCGCGGCAGTTTTCTGGGCAAACGTCCGGCCACTAATCCGCCCATGCAATCGCTGGTACAGCGTGCACCAGCGACAATCGTTGCCCCCGAGAGTAAGCCTGCAGTCACGTTTAGAGTACAGCCGGAGATGGATAAGGCGGCGGTTAAAACAGTAGCGCCAACCATAGCCCCCCCCCCAATGGCGTCAGCACTTCCTTGGGAAGAAGAAATTCCTTTACCGACAGACTTGCCGGATAACGACGCACCTGAATCAGCGTATAACAACCGGTTCAATGTGCGTTCGGATGCACGACCGGTTGTAAGGGCAGAGACGCGTTCAGTGGCACGACCAATGGTACGCTCAGAACCGCCCGTCGAGATGCGCGCATCGTCAATGCCATCGAAGCCAACCGCCTTGCTGACCATGGATGCACCGCGACAATCGCCGCAAGCGCCCATGGATCCCTTTATTTATCAGCCTGATCCATCATTGGACTGGGATGGCAATTGGCCAACATTGGCTGCCGCATTGCCGGTGCGCGGCATCACTCATCAACTAGCGCAGCAGAGTGAGTTGCTGCGCTTCGATAGCAGTGGACCAAAACTCCAAATTCATTTACGCATTCCCCTTGAAACGTTGCGTTCATCTGGTAATGTTGACAAACTAACTACGGCCTTGGCGGTACGTTTTGGCTGGGCTGTACAGGTCGAAACAGAAATTGGTAAGGTGCATCATACTTCCAACGTGATGGCGCAGACAGTGCAGGCTGAGCGTCAGCGAATCGCCGAAGAAACGGCGAGAAATGATCCGTTTATTCTCAGTATGATGCACGAATTCGACGCGACCATCTTGCCGGGATCGATTAAATCCCTTGCTTGACGACTATTACTCACTGCAATGTAAAATTGTTAACGCAGCTATTTACGCTATCTATGCTAATAAGCACCTACCTAAACTGACTGACATAACCGGAGAAATAATATGATGAAAGGCCAACTGGCAGGCTTGATGAAGCAAGCACAAGCGATGCAAGATAATATGAAAAAAGCACAGGATCAACTGGCTTTGATCGAAGTTGAAGGTGCATCCGGCGGTGGTCTCGTCAAAGTTCTGATGACCTGCAAAAATGCCGTCAAGCGCGTCACCATTGATCCGACATTGTTGGCCGACGACAAGGATATGTTGGAAGATCTGGTCGCAGCCGCTTTCAACGATGCAGTACGCAAGGTGGAAGAAACCTCCGCAGAAAAAATGTCTGGCCTGACTGCTGGTATGCCAGCTGGCTTCAAACTGCCTTTCTAAAGCCGACAATGATTCTTGAAGTTGTTACGCTCGATATTATCCCGGGGCAAGAAGCGGCATTTGAAGCGGCTTTCATGGAGGCAAAAAAGATTCTCACCGCCCTGCCCGGTTGTATCTCGCACGAATTACAGCATTGTCTAGAGCGGCAAAATCGGTACATTTTGTTAGTCCGCTGGCAAACGCTGGAACACCACACAATTGGTTTTTTGGAGTCGTTTCAATATCAGCAATGGTGCAAGTTATTACATCATTTTTATGACACCCTTCAGCCCATTCTTCACTATGTCGCAGTGGGCCGTAAGACTTATCGTGGTTTCTAAGGTCTGATATGAAAACCCTTAACAGTCTGGCTTTTTTAACAGAAGCATTACGTCATTTGCCGAGTGTTGGCCCTAAATCGGCGCAACGCATGGCATATCACTTATTGCAGCATGATCGTGAAGGCGCGGTATTGCTTGGTCGTGCGCTGATTCAGGCAGTTGAGAACATAAAGCACTGTTCTATGTGTAATACATTTACCGAGAACGATCTTTGTGAAGTCTGCCTTGATCCGGAGCGCGATGTCAGATTGCTCTGCGTCGTCGAAACTCCGACCGATCAATTGATGTTCGAGCAGACGCTGACGTTTAAGGGGCTGTATTTTGTTTTGATGGGACGTTTATCCCCGCTTGACGGTATTGGCCCAAAAGATTTGCAGTTGGAAAAATTAATTGTCCGTGCTGCGGGCGGGGTGGTGAAAGAGGTTGTATTAGCAACCAACTTTACCAATGAAGGTGAAGCAACTGCCCATTACATTAGTGAAACAATGAAAGCACGCGGCTTACAAGTCAGCCGTCTGGCGCGTGGCGTGCCAGTCGGGGGGGAACTGGAATACGTTGATGCAGGAACCATCGCACGCGCTATGTTAGACCGTCGCGCAACGTGATCCGTATGCTGTCGTTTCTCTCCGGTATGATGTGATCAGATTTACCAATTAAGCGCTGAGCATCGTAAAGACACAATAAGAAAGCATCCGTTGTATCCGTAGACGGAGAAAAAGTCGTCGTAAGTAACCATTGAGGAGGAAATAACATGAAATTTAAATGGAAACAGTTCAGCATCACACCTTGCCTATTTTTGGCGGGTTACCTAACCTTTAATAGCAAATTATTTGCGTAAACGCTAGAAAAATCAAAAGTATCGATTGCGTTCGGCGGTAAGAATTTGTTTTATTACCTTCCATTAGCGGTCGCTGAACAGCTCGGTTATTTCAAGGACGAAGGCTTGACATTTGAAATTTCAGATTTTGCCGATGGTGCAAAAGCCCTGCAAACACTGATTGGTGGCAGCGCAGACATGGTGTCGGGCGCCTTCGAACACACCATCAGCATGCAAGCAAAAAATCAGATGATCAACGCTTTTATCCTGCAAAGGCGGGCACCGCAAATCGTAGTGGCAGTCTCGAACAAGACGAGGCCTAATTACAAAACCATTGCTGACTTAAAGGATAAAAAATTGGCATCATTGCACCCGGTTCCTCCAACAGTATGATGAGTAATTTCGTGCTGGCAAAAGGCGGCCTGAAGCCGACCGATGTTTCCTATATCGGGGTAAGGTGCATCTTTGCGGGTACGTTGTCAGCATTACGCTCAGGACAGATTGACGCCATCGCTAATCTTAATCCTTTGATCACCATGCTGGAGCAAAAAATGAGATCAGGATTATTTCCGATACCCGCACTTTAAAAGAGACCAATTTTGTGTTCGGCGGTCCGATGCTAGTAGCGACTTTGTATGCTTCAGCAGAGTTCATCAAGAAATATCCGAACACCACCCAAGCGGTTGGCCAACGCGATGGTACGGGCGCTGAGATGGTTGCAAAAAGCAGGTCCATCAGACATCGTTAAAGCAGTCCCGGAAAGTTATTTGCTGGTGGGTGATCGTGCGTTATATATCGATGCCTTCTTGAAGGTCCGTGAGTCAATATCGACCGATGGATTGTTCCCAGAGGTCGGTCCTGCCACTGCGCTGCGCACACTACAGAAATTTGATTCGACCCTGGCTGATAAGAAAATCGATTTATCCAAAACGTATACCAACGCATTTGTCAAAAAAGCAGACCTTAAATACAAGTAAGCTAACAGCACCATAATAACGACATTAAACCTCGCCCTGCACCGGATAGGAACGCATGGCGATTTTTGTGTCTAAGACAATGCAGCACCTTATTTCGCAGGTTCTTTTATAGCAATTCTTTCGGCTTGCCCCGTTTTTTTATGACTACAGTACCGCTGACGCCAGCCTTGTTTCTGGATAATATTTAGTTGCACCTTCATTTCAAAGGATGACTATCCACAGCGCTACACCGCCGTTGCCGATACCAATCTGTCGATAGCACCTGGTGAGTTTGTCTCATTGGTCGGGCCGATCGGTTGTGGTAAATCGACTTTGCTCAATGTCGGTGCGGGTCTGTTGCAGCCCTCCACGGGAAGTGTCAAAGTATTCGGTGAAGCGTTGACCAGCATTAATCAACGGGCTGATTACATGTTTCAGTCCGAAG
>JACMQE010000297.1 GCA_014377145.1 Glaciimonas sp.
ACTTCTTCTAAATTGTTAAAGAACAAATAGCCAATGATCTTAAAAAGATCAAACCTAAATCGCATCCCACAACATCTCGTCGCGCGTCGTTTTTAACAGAAAAAACTATACCAACACACCTCCCCACTTGCAAGAAGTTTATGAAAGAAATTCAATTATCTTTTTTTATTTAAATCCCATTGCACTATCGACTCTTCGCTGACAGTTGTTCTCGAGGCCGGGCGGAAGGCATGTCCATAGATAATTTCAAATGTCAGGGACAGTTTTCCATCAGACCTTCTCGTCATTTCGAAGGCAGCAATCAAACGCTGCCATGCTGCTCGGCTCATTAAAGAACGACTGCGGGTCACCAAGGGGTTACCACCGCAGGCCTTCGCATCGGCAAGTAATTTATAAATGGTGTCATAAGTGACAGTAATCGTTTCCATATCCATGACCGGGGTAGAAAAACCGACATTGATGAGCATGTCGCCAAAATCATGCATATCAACAAACGATAATATATGCGACGCATCATCCACTAAGGTAAATGCACCACGCAATTCCTTCAACGTATCCGGGCCAAAGCAAGAAAACATCAACAATCCATCAACCCGCAGTACACGCCGCCACTCAGCAAAAACACGATCCGGCTGGGGGTGCCAGTGTAA
Organism: Glaciimonas sp.; assembly: GCA_014377145.1. Next base: position 651 of record JACMQE010000297.1, read on the forward strand.
TGCCAAATTCGACCAGACCAAATCAACGGCATCTCGCGCCAACGGTAACGCAGCGAAGTCCCCGCAGAGCAGATCAGAGCCAAGACCCATATTCTTCATTGGTAACCACTTCTTCAATAAACGATTCACCAATGTTTGGGCTGCCTCTTGCTGGACTTGTGCTGAAGACAACATTCCAAACGATGCATCCAGCCCCAATATGCGAGCATCGGCAAAGCGCTTCTGTAATGTATATATATCTGGCCCATCGCCACAGCCTGCATCCAGCACACGTTGCGGGACCATCTTAACTAGTGCTAAACGCTCATGCATCCGTGTTGAAATCTCGCGCCGTAAAAACTCCGACTCCCGAACCCTGTCAGGCTGTGCAAATAATTCGCGTACCCGGCGTAAGTCTATTGGCGCACTCGACTGGGTATTAGTGGCGACTTCAGACGTCTTTATATTAGAGGAGGAAGAAAGAGATAAGATTGGCATTAAAATCAAATAGTTAAATGAAATGCGATAATTCCTTAGTTTACACTCTTACTAAATTATGCGGCGCGCACCTGGTGCCAGGTACCGTAGCAAGCATGTACTCTTGTCTTGTTTACAAAACAATGTATAGCAACTATTTACGAACCCTATCTTATTGATGCTCGCTCACTTCCTCACCTTGTCACTACAAATACCCAACGTTCTGCTGGCAGCATTCCCGTCTTGCTGTGCGCTATGCGCTATGCGATAATATCGGTTGACAAGCAATTTGTAATGGATGGGATCAAGATTATTTTTCACATAAACGAACACGCTGCAAGTAGCACGCGAATCCCTTATCAGCTTTTGAAAATAAGGCAGCCTGTCATAGACAGGGACTGCCTAAAAAAGCCGTGCTTTTGATGTCTCGATATTGACGGTCGACTATGCCGCGCCAATCGATCAACTAGTGCTAGCGTTAAAGTTTAGCAGTCAACTGGCAATGGCACCGATATTTGCGCGAAAGCTCCACAATGCAGTGCAACGACAACCAACTATCACCAATAATTTTCCACATATATTAAGCGCAGTCCCGCTCGGATCTCGGCGGCTAGCAGAACGCGGCTTTAATCAGGCACTGGAAATTGCCAAACCGTTCTCGCGTATGCTAAACGTTCCGCTACAACACGCCCTGACAAAACGTCAGCATGATACCCTACAGCAGGCAAAGCTGTCTCCTCAAGAACGCCGCAAGAATTTGCGGAATGCGTTTATGGTCCCACCCCAAGCGAGTGCATGCATTCGCGGACGCCATATCGGCATCTTTGATGATGCCATGACCACCGGAGAAACAATGAACGAACTCGCACGTACACTGAAGCTCTTCATTGCCGCACGCGTCACCAATTTCGCCTTTGTGCCAACACGGGCACGCAGTTGCACTTGATGGAACCTCTTGGTTTCCCGCTTGACGACGCCAAGATGCGGCGGGCCGGACTCGATTACCATGATTACGCCACCATGAAAGTCCACTCCAATTGGCCTATATTACTTCTATAGAAAATAAAGAGGTTTATGACGCAACACGGATGTTCGCCATGACCACACATGGCAGCGCACCTTTCGCCAGTATCCCATTTCAGCCAGGCGACATATTTGTTTTCGGATCGGAGACACGAGGGCTCAATCCCGTCTTGCGAATCATTTCTGGTCACACAACGCATCCGCCTACCGATGCGCCCCGATAATCGCAGTTTGAATCTATCCAACAATGTTGCCATCGTGGTCTATGAAGACTGGCGCCAAAATGGTTTTAGTGGAGGAGCCTGATTTCCATGACATTAAAGTGATTGTATTATTGACATCCACGCAATTGCTATAATTAACGCTTCAATTTAATATCTCAGTCTACCATGTCTGCTGCTGTAGGTCACACAATGGCAATTTGCGGCAGATATGGGATTGGAACTCAGGCTAAGACTAATCAGGCGAAAAAGCACACCCTATCGCATCAAACACTCGGCTCTGCATCCCCTCATTTTGCGGGGCAATACATTATATTGGTCTGCCATCCGCCCAAACAGGACTAGAAGCGCGCCCTGAAAAAATCTTCTGTATGCTGCCGATGAGTAATATTCTGTACGCCCGATTCAGAATGATTAACTTTCGTGCACGTATACCACCATGTTTTAAAACGCAGCTTTAGTCAAGTATTGAAGCCTCAACGTGCAGGGATACTGACATTGCAACATAAAAATATTTCGGTCATCTTGGCGTCGCGCTACGTTTTCCACATTCGATCAAAGGAATATCATGTTCTCACGCATTACCATTTCTCTCCTTGCACTGACATTTAGCATCTCCGCGTACGCGCACGACTACAAAGTCGGTGCATTAAAAATTGCTCACCCTTATGCGCGTGCAACACTTCTCGGCCAGCCTAGCGGAGGCGCTTATTTAAGCATGGAAAATATGGAAAAGAGGCTGAAAAATTGCTTAGCGCTGTCTCGCCCGTAGCGAAATCGGTAGAAATCCATGATATGAAGATGGATGGCAATATTATGAAAATGCGCGAAGTAACAGAAATTGAATTACATCCAATGAGTACCGTCACAATGGCACCCGGCGGCGTCTACTACATCATGCTGATGTGATTAACCAAACCTCTCAAAGTGGGCGACAAACTCTCCATGACGCTGACCCTTCAAAAGGTCGGAAAAGTTATGGTTTCTGTCAGCGTCGATGATTTGACAGCCAAGCAACCGAACCCGACGCATCAACACTAACAACAATCGATGGAAAAACAACACACTGGTCGATCTTCCTATTTTTCATCTGATGCTACCCACTGATCTACAAAAAAACCATGACAGAATAAAACGGACAGTCAAGATTGTTGACGAACCTTAGACAATAATTTGCTTGTAGAACGATCATGCTCAAAAGCGATCGCCACGACTTTACCCCCGTAGGCTAGCACAGCCTGCCCTTCTGGAATTACGTCGATCTGGTAATCACCACCTTTGGCATAGACGCTGGGCCGCCCTTCCTGCACTATTTCCAGCGCTGTGTCTTCTTCAAATTCCACTACAAGACTGACCGCTTCCAGTGCAGCCAACACTGCCATACGATCCGCGCAATTATTGATCGGCCTATCTTCACCCTTACCCAAACGCTTGATCGAGGCATCAGTATTTACTGCCACCACCAGCGATGCCCCCTCCTCTCGAGCTCGCGCCAAATAAGTGACATGACCGCGATGCAAAATATCAAAAACACCATTAGTTAGTACCACCGGCTGCGGTAATGCGGCCATCCGAACGCTTAACTCAGCGCGAGTAGAGATTTTTTTCTCAAATTCGACCATAGCACACATGAGTAAATAATAAAAAACCCGCAATACATCGGACTCTGAATAGCTTACATCGGTAGTCTCTGCAACCAGTAGAAATCACCGGTATCACTAATAATTGCCAATAATCGAATAACTGCATAATCTAACAATATTCATAACCTGCTTATACTGTCACCACCGGCGTGATGACAGCCTGTTCAGCTAAACGTGTAACAACTTCCTTGCGATACCTATTCAACTCCTGCACGGTCACAAAGCTACGATCGAATAGCAACGACATATTGTGCAGAATGCGATCGACCACTTTCTTTTCCCACACACCGTCAAACTTAATTTGGTCATCAAGCCAATGCTCCAGCCAATCAGGGTCTGGCAAACGACTTTGAACCGTATCGTTCGGAAACAAGGCCTTGTTAACGTGAAGGTTGGTCGGGTGCAGTGGTTTTTCGGTACGGCGGGCAGATGCCATTAACACGCCAATTTTAGCGAATGCCGCAGAAGCACTATCACCAACTTCCATTAAGGCCTTTTTCATATAACGCAAATAAGCGCCACCATGGCGGGCCTCATCTTGGCTAATGATTTTATAAATGTGTTTGATGACTGGCTCAGTATGCCAATCGGACGCGCAGCGATACCAATGATTAAGACGAATTTCGCCACAAAAATGCATTGTCAGGGTTTCAAGGGGTGGTGCTGGGTCGAATTCAAAGCGAACATTGTCCAGCTCTTCTGTAGTCGGTACCAATTCTGGCCTAAAACGGCGCAGATACTCTATCAATACCAAAGAATGCTTTTGCTCTTCAAAAAACCATACCGACATAAACGCGCAGAAATCACTATTGCCATGATTATCGCGCAAAAACATCTCTGTTGCAGGCAATGCTGACCATTCTGTAATCGCATTCATGCGAATCGTCTGCGCTTGCTCGTCGGAAAGTTGGGAAGCGTCGAACTTGTCCCATGGAATATCAGTTTCCATATTCCATCGGACTTGTTCCAGCGATTTAAACAATTCTGGATACAGCATACATACCTTACAAGTTGAGTTAAGTCCCTGATTTTACCAAGAATTGCCTTGGCAACCTATTTATAAGCTTTGGCCTATCAATTTCAATAAGACACTTTTAAAAATATCACCTGCCGCTGCCGACCGTCATTCAATAAATCCCAATTTTTACATAGGACTTACACAGAATTGTCCTAGCAAGGCAGGCCGACGAATACATTAATCTAGATGGCTAGGAAAGTACGGCGCTGCTGGAGCGATTTTGCGTAATCTGAACAGTTATTTAGGCCTTTGTACGCAAAGCAGAAAGTTTCAGATTCGCTGCTAAAAAATATTGTTAAATTTATCATTATTTAATTTGAATCCAATTGCACCGTCAGCACGTATTAGTTTCAGCTACACTATTGCTGGTGCAGCTACGATGTCTATATAAAAAAACATGCAATTCCAAGATTAGAAAGCAGATGAAAATCGCGATTATCGGTTCCGGCATCTCCGGACTATCTAGCGCAGGCTGACCATCAAGTGTCGCTTTACGAAGCCAGTGATTATTTTGGCGGTCATACCAATACCGTGGACGGTACATTGCAGGGCCATACCTAGGGCGTAGATACGGGTTTTCTTGTCTTCAACCATCGCACTTATCCGAATCTCATCAAGCTATTCGCTGAATTGCAAGTAGAAACCGCCACAACTGACATGTCTTTTTCGGTAAAAGTGCCAATCAATGATCGCTTCCGAAAGCGCACGCTGGAATGGTCTGGAACCAACTTGGACAGCATATTTACTCAGCGCCGTAATTTACTCAGCATGCGTTAGCCACATTCATCTCACAATGTGGTCATAGCCACCAAAAAGAAGGTGCGTATTTCGGTGTTTGGAACTGGGCGACCAAAATCAATCTGGCACTGGCAGCAGGCATTCTCTACCTTTATTGGAGCACCTTGGCTACCATCCTCATCTAGTGAACCACGAAGGCACTCACACATTGGCGATTGGCTACGCAGTATTACCATAGACATTAAAACTAATCACAGCAGCCATTTTGTGGAAAGCGTCTTTGCGGAATATTTAAGTTACATCTAAATAATATCGAATTAAGCCCTCAGTAAATAAAAAGTATCCAACTATTTCTGGAGTCCTGCATGAAATCTTTTCTGAAAATTGTATTGGTAAGCCTCGCTATCTTGATGAGCGGGTGTAGCACCAAGTCTAAGCTCGAGGGTTATGCGGATTAGAAGCCGACAATAAGTTTGCCACAGTATTTTAATGGCACGCTAGATACATGGGCATGTTTCAAGAACGCTCCGACAAGGTTGTGGGGCGCTCCACCGTGGTAATTCAATGCAAATGGGACCGCGACATCGGTACACTCGATGAAGACTTTACCTAATCGGATGGCAACAAACAGCGTCGCCTCTGGACATTAAAAAAGTCGCGCCAAACAAATTTATCGGCACCGCGCCCGATATCATTGGCGAGGCAATAGGCATTACCGACGACACACTGCGCTGAAAATATGCGCTGGCGGCTGCCGGTATGGCCGTATTATTAATGTCAGTTTCGATGATTTAATGGTGCTAATGGATCAGCACGTGATTCTCAATCATGCCGTGATGAGTAAATTCGGCATAAAACTAGGTGATATCAGTTTGTCGTTTAACAAACGCCCTTGACGCTGAAAGAGGACTAGTTAATTTTATGAAGTCAATGAACCCCGTAATCACCAACTGGCAGCAGCAACGCGTCTGGATCATCGGTGCCTCTAGCGGTATCGGCGCAGAAACCGCCCGACAGTTATTGGCAAAGGGCGCGCGTGTTGCTTTGTCCGCCCGTAATACAACCAAACTCCATGCGATTGCAGCGAGCCACCGTAACGCATTGCCTCTCGTACTGGACATCACTGAACACGCAACCTTGATTGCTGCCAGAGACCACATTTTAGACGCGTGGGAAGGCATCGATTTGATATTGAGTCTGCCAAAAGCGATGGCGTACGGGGCAACTAAGGCGGCCCTTATCAATTTGTCAGAATGTCTGTATCTTGACCTGCGACCTCGCGGTATTGGCGTCTATCTGATTAATCCTGGTTTTGTTGACACGCCACTAACGGCAAATAACGACTTCCCGATGCCCGCCTTAATGTCTCCAGAAAATGCAACTTACAAGCTCATTGAAGGTATCGAGCGTGGTCAGTTCCATATTCATTTTCCTAAACGCTTCACCAACTGGCTGCGACTAGCGCGCTTGCTGCCCTATCGGCTTTACTTCACGTTGATACACAAGGTGACCAGGTTATGAACATCGATGTACAAAAAAAAATCAGCGATCAGCCAATAGGTTTACTGCGTCTGATAACGTTCTTTGAAACCTTATCCGCCGATAATCTAGCGTTAATTCCGCTAATTTACGCAGAAGATGCCTGGTTTAAAGACCCGTTCAACGAAGTCACCGGTCTACCCGCGATCAAGCATGTATTCATCCATATGTTTTTGCAGGTTGAAGCCCCACGTTTCGTCGTGACGCACCATATTCGGCAAGATGATGTAGCGTTCATGACATGGGACTTTCATTTCCGGATGAAACGCTTCTCAGACGCGGAACAATCCATACGGGGGGCAACACATTTCCGTTTCAACCGGGACGGCTACGTTGCTTACCATCGCGATTATTGGGATGCCGCAGAAGAACTATACGAAAAACTGCCCATATTGGGCAGCTTCATGCGCGTGTTAAAACGTGCGGCCAGGCACTAGGCAATATACAAAGATAGGCAAGCAAAGCAATTTTTTGCGTACTCGTTAATGAGAGAAAGGCTCTCGATAGATTGATGCACAACAGCAATTAGGCACAAGATCGATGCAACTTACTTCCTCGCTACTTTCTTACGCGGAGAGGCTGTTTTAGCCCTCTTCATCACCGTCGCTCCTTTACTTTTAGGCTTGGCTAAGGACTTCGGTGCTTCAGAAACCTCTTGCGCAGCTTTCGCCTCATTTGCCAGGACGCTTGTAACAACTTGCTTAAACTGATTCTGCAGAGCATCTCACCAAGCAGTAGGAGATGCCACCGCGTTCGTCGTATTCGATACCGGCGCGGCCTGATCAATATGTATATGCATAGCCGTTAACGGCTATGCTGGCGCGACAATCGGCGCAACAGCTGGCTGGGACGTCGCATCTTCTACTTCCTTAAATTTTTCTGGCATAAATGAAAATGGAAATTGCGATGTCATCACATTCCATGCTGCTGCGCCAGTGACGTTTTCTACAGGCTTTGTTGCCGTAAAATTCGCAGACGGCTTACCATCTTCCGTCGGCATGCTGATGGCAACGATCGATTTCAATGGCGACAAGGTAGTGCTTTGCACTTCAAGTCCCTATATTGTTCCGCGAAGCATATTTAAATTTAAACTAAGCCACCCTTCGACTGCCTTCAAATTGGCGACTCTTCTATCGATTTCCTCGACCGAAAGGGTAGGTCCGGCTATTCCCGACACGCCATGCTGCCCCACATTTTTTAATGAAATCAACGCTTTCCAAAATCGCATTTACTCAGAGAATATTAGGATTACGCATACAAATCTCCTGGAGAGACATGCTGCACATTATTTTTATAACCTCTTATAATATAGTAACCCACAACGCCATGTGACAGCCCAGCAACAAATCCACGCTTTATTTTTTAAGCTCAATTGTCAGAAGGTAAAGGAGCCATTATTTTAAAAAATACAATGACGGGGATTTCTCGCCAGAATTATTAGGGGAGCGACAAAATGTCCGAATTAAATTCCCATCAATGGTTCTCCGTTGTGAAGATTGTAACGAACTGGCAAAGCTCCTAGTGTTTGCGTACACTAGCCGCATGACAATGGTTTCCAAACCCCTAATCAGAGCTGTCCACAGCGCTCAACCTAACCTTAAAACGTCGCGAGGCTGGCTGATACTGCTCGTGATTTCGCTTTTTCTCCATATCATCTTGCTCAACTGGGGCAGCAGTAAAGTCGGCACACCCAAAGAAATATTCCAGAAGCCCGCAACCATCATCGCCGAACTCATGCCATTACCGCCGGTAGCCAAGCCGACCTTTGCACCTCAGCCCGTCAAACCCAAACCAGCACTAGCACCACGTAAAATTGCGAGAAAAACTGCCTCACCACCATTGCAGGAACCGGAAGTCCAGGATACCCCAATACGAGAAACAAGAACGCCTATTATCCCAACAGGCGCTTTCACCATTCTAGATTTAAACACTACTGAAAATCTAGACCCAATAATAAGTGGCAACAATTCGGCATCCATCCCGGCGCTGGAGGCAGTATCCGCCGCACCTGTCGTGCCAAACACTGTCCACTACGAGATCAACCCGCCACCATCCGCAGAGTTAACATACGCAGTAGAAGCATTAAGAAAAGGACAAACCTTTCACGGTAGTGGAAAAATCACTTGGCAAACTGATAGCAACAACTACATCATTAAGGGCGAAGCCGGGATTCTATTCATCAGTGCACTAAACTTTAAAAGTGAAGGCGAAATCAATGGTTTTGGCGTCGCGCCGGTCCTATATACAGAAAAAAAATTCCGCAAATCGGCCACCAACACGTACTTCCAAAGGGAACGTAACACAATCACTTTTTCTACCTCTATGAATAGCTACCCGCGTACTGGCGGTGAGCAGGACCGCGCCAGTATTGTCTGGCAATTAGCCAGCATAGCCCGGGGTGACGCCGGAAAAATAATCCCCGGCGGTATCATTGATTTATTTGTAGCAGGTGATCGGGATGCAGAAACTTGGCGTTTTCAAGTCGTGGGCCAAGAACAAACTACGACAGGAACCGGCACCTTCACGACTTGGCATCTGGTGCGCAAGCCACAAGAAGGGTCGTACGAAAAAACATTGGATATCTGGTTGTCTCCTCAACAAGAATGGTATCCGGTCAGATTACGTTTCACAGAAAAAAATAGTGACTATTTGGACATGTCGCTGTCTAACCTCGAACAGCTTAATGCCGTAACAACGCCTGGCTAATTATTATCAACATCGTTTATTGCACACCTATCGACTACAATTTATCCCACGTATTAATTTAAATTAAGAATATGAAAATTTTCCTAATGTCGATTACGCGTATTTTCATTATCACGCTCCTGTACAGTGCGTGCGCTTATGCATTCGCAGCAGCACCGGCGGGAAATCACCTGGCAATTAAACGACATTTTGATTTACCACCCTCGGCCGAGTTAAATTACGCCATCAGCGCCAGACAGAGCGGCATCCCCATTAATGGCGACGCTGTCGTTAAATGGCAAACCGACGGTCGCAAATTTAATATTGAGGCAATCTTTAATGCCATGATCGTAGGAAAAATATTGGAAGCGAAAAGCAGCGGAAAAATTGACGACTACGGCTTGGCACCAGCACAATTCATCGATAAGCGTTTCCGTAAAAATAGTACGACTACGACATTTAATCGCAATAGCAACGGCGGCACGATTACATATTCTCAGTCCGACGCTTCCTATCAGCTCAAAGGTGGCGAACAAGACCGTACCAGCATCGTCTGGCAATTGGTTGCCATTGCCCGTGCCGCAGTCCAACAATTTAAACCCGGTTCAAATTGGATATTCTTTGTCGCAGGGCAACGTGATGCCGAATCCTGGACTTTCAAAGTCGTTAGACGCGAAAAAATTACTACCGGTATGGGCACATTAGACGCGGTACATATTTTTAGGGCACCGCCGCCGGATGCCACAGGACAACGACTCGATATCTGGTTAGCACCGTCCCTTGAATGGTATCCAATCCGGGTGCGCTTCACTGACCAGAACAATGATTTTGTCGATCAGATCCTAGATAAAATAAATAAGTAATCAAATGAAGAGTTGATTGACTTCTTCGATCAGCTCTTTTTAGTCAAAACAGTAAATTTTCGCCAGAAATTTTTAGCCTGTTTCTATAATATTAGGACTTACGCAAAATTGTTCTAGCAAGGCTTGCCGACGAAGATAGCACGTTAGTACGGTTAGGAAATCACAACGGCTTCTAGCATCTTCAGTTCCGCTTCTTTGTGTTAAGGATAATGACACTTTTGGCGCCATCGATTTTTCACATCATTTATTTTGTTATAAGGCACTTCTACTTTAGCAATTGTTTTATCTGATTATTTAGCAATAGTACAAATATTGCTAAATGCAAAATATCCCGTTAAGTATATTTAAGCAACTTGACCAGCTTGTGAGATTTCAATCTTAACTCTACATAAATATTAATATCATTTTCATTCTTCACTTTTATAGAGAGTACTTGTATGATTACCTCAAATGGCGCATTAGCTTTATTTAGTGGTGGTCAAGATTCCACCACCTGTCTGGCGTGGGCACTTTCCCGCTATGACCGTGTGGAAACAATCGGCTTCGACTATGGCCAGCGCCACGCAGTCGAGTTGGTGCAGCGCCCTATTTTAATCAAAAAATTACGGTCTCAGTCGGCAGAATGGGATAAAAAGCTAGATAAAGATCATTTAATTGATTTACCCATCATTTCAAAAATATCAGCGACTGCGATGACAGAAGATGTCGAAATCGTCATGCAAAAAAATGGCTTACCGAATACCTTTGTGCCGGGTCGTAATATACTGTTCATGACGGTGGCAGCAACCGTGGCGTATCGGCGCGGCCTTGACGTCCTGGTCGGTGGCATGTGTGAAACCGATTTTTCTGGCTATCCAGACTGCCGCGACGATACAATAAAAGCATTACAAGTAGCACTGAATCTCGGCATGGCAACCCGACTTAAATTAGAAACCCCATTGATGTGGATCGACAAATCCGACACGTGGAAGATGGCACAGGAACTTGGCGGCGATACGTTAGTTGATTTAATTCGCGCTGATACACATACTTGCTATATGGGTGATAGAGGTCTACTGCATGAATGGGGATATGGTTGTACTACTTGTCCAGCTTGTGTGTTGCGCGCACGCGGTTACCAACAATTTGTGTCTAAATAAAAACCTTCTTAATTAAATTATTATTAAGTAGAATTATTCCAATTTTTTATATATAAAATTATGCTAATAAAAATATTGTGCTAATTCAGCTTGACAACCATAATTCATCCATATTTAAACTAATTCTTTCCCGTACTATCCACTATCTCTTACGGTAGTTGGGCCAATTCATGAGGTTTGAAATTAATAACAATTTTCCGCAAAATAATAATGATATTGCTCTTATCGATATCCGCGAAGTTACTAATGCGATATACCAAGCTAAATGTCTGGTATTGCTGATAACCGTGCTGATGACAGCATGTGCCATTTTAGTTGGTTGGACAATAAGCAGTTATAAGAGTGAAGGCTATTTCCAGATGGAAATGTCCTTTGCAGATTTTAAAAGGCTAAAGTCAGCGCTTGTAGCCCCGTCGCGTTGGCAAGATTTCACCAAAACATTAAATAAAAGTCAACTATATACCTTTCAGGACGAAGACTTCTACGCCAACAGTAAACTAGAATCGCTTATCACGCCAATTTATCCAGTAACGCGATCAGAAATAAAAGACATCCCGAACGCGATGCTGAAGAACGAAGGTGCTGATATTTCTGGCTTGAAACTTTTCTACCAAGCAGAAACGCCTTTACTGGCACAACAAGGTGTCTTAGTGCTAGGTGATTTTTTACGCGACACCATGATCCTGCTTGACGTAAAGGAAGCAGTGCGTAAGCGTTTTATGGAATATCAAAGCAGGGCGCAAAAACTCGACAACGATACGATTGAGGCGAGGTATGAACTTGAGCAATTAAAACTTAAAAGAGCTTCTATGGAAACTATCTTATATAAGTATCCCAATGCCGTACGTCTGGAAAATCGCCAGCCAGTCACAATTACAGACGGCAATGAACGCTTTCTTTCTCCGGTAACGCAATTGGTGGCAATCGAAACAGATATTGCCGAGAAAACCCGCGAGATGCCAAAAATATTTCGTGAACAACAAATCAACATCATTCATTTACGCTACTACAAACAACTTCAAGATCTAATAAGTAAGAGTACTTCAGGCAATACTTTTCTAGCCATGCTGCCTACTTTAAAAAATCAGCTTAAATTAAATATGGATGACGAGGTTGAACGTACAGTATTTAATAACATTTCGATAGATAATTTGAATGCACGCTCTTTGTATATTGAAAAAAAATCTTTCATTGCGCCACCACTTATCCCTAAAAAATCGACTCCTGGATTGCTGAAGTCAGGCTTGATTGGCCTATTACTTGGATTAATCGCAGGCTGTGGCATTGCGCTTATCAGGTATTTTTTTGCCAAACCTTCCCTACTACAGTCTCATTCTAATGCTGAATTTATGTTAGAAAAAACTATTCCTAATTTGAACCAAGCCCAGATTAATTTAGTGCAAGCAATAAATCGCATACAGAAATAAAAAATGGCCGAAATATTCGGCCATTTTTTATTTCTAACAACTTATGCAGCAACTGCATGCGTGACCTCTGACGGTAGATGATCATCGAATGCACTGATCAACTGCTGATGCTTCAAATGCGCTGAACGGGAAGCCATATCGTCGAGCCGCAATCGATGGCCTATCTCTTGTTCAGCCTCCTTTACGCGGGCTACAAATGTACGATACTGTTCTGCGTAGGCGGCGTTCTGATACACGCTCAGAAAAGCTACCTGACGACTGATAACATTGTCCAGCGATGACCTAGGTTTGAACGTTATCATCTACGCCGGATTATCGGTTATCCGTGTGCGCTGATCAAACCCAATCGGATCACATGCTGCGGACCACCCCAAAAAAATGCCTGTTTATTGAACGCCACCTGCAAGGCATTTAATTCAATTGCCCGCAACAGCGATGCCTCCGTCAGCGGCACCCAACCTTTTTGCCACGCATAACCCAACACGAACATATTGGTCGCAATGCCCTCGCCCATCAATACCGTCACGATTCTGCCTGCAGCGATAAATGCCACGCGATCATTCCCGCACGCGGCGCGAATATCATTTTCGGCGGCACCATCGGGGACTACCAGTCAGGATTTTTCACAAATGCCGCTGTCGGTCTACGCTTGGCATTTATCGCTGCAAATGTACGCCCTTCCCCATACGTGATAATGCATCACGACTGGCCGTAACGATCGCATCGCAACCGATCACCAGATCACCAGATCA
>JACMQE010000298.1 GCA_014377145.1 Glaciimonas sp.
AAACATGGATGACCGAACTGAAATCCCTGACCGACGCCTGTCGCAATCTGCGCGGAGAAATGCAATTGTCGCCAGCGTTGCGGATACCGTTGATTATTGCAGGCGAAGCTGCGCAACAATCAACACTGAAGTCATTTGCCTCGTATCTACAAGGGTTAGCAAAGTTATCTGAAGTACAAGTATTAGAAAAATTACCTGAATCTCCCGCACCTGTATCCATATTCGGGAATGTTAAGCTGATGCTGAAAGTTGAAACTGATGTCTCGGCCGAACGTGAACGCCTTAACAAGGAGGTCATGCGTCTGGAAGCAGAAATCACTAAAGCACAGGTAAAACTTAGTAATGAAAGCTTTGTTACAAGGGCACCAGCACAGGTTGTGACGCAAGAGCAAGAGCGCGTAGCGAATTTTTCCGACACCTTGTTCAAACTGCGGGAGCAATTTGCCAAACTACAGGATTAGCAATGTATCGCAAGCATGATTGCATTGGTAACCTGTAAATCAGTGCACGTAAGCGGATCGGTCAATCCGCTTACGTGCACGAAAAAATAAAAGAAACAAGACTGACAAAGGCTTCAATCAGTACCATTGCGGCAGACTTGTTGTGCGCATTCAGCGCCATTGCGCAAATTACCTCGCTAAGTTGGCCTTTGGAAAAACATTGACGACGCAGCAAGCAAACCAGAAGCCTTGATTCACATTACCAAGTCAAACGGTGAGTTTTCTGGAAAAATCGAAAAGCTATTTCGCGAACCAAGCGAAGAGCAAAATCTGAAGTGCGTTAAATGCGAAGGTGTTAGATTCTGGGCATGACAATGCTGCAAGGGATGAAAGTAGAAAGCACCAAAATCAGCGACAGAAGCATTCTGGATCCAGCGAACGGAAAAGTTTACAAAAGTAAAATGATTCCCATAAAAGATGGCGAAAAACTGAATTTAAAGGGGTATATCGGTCTTCCTATAATTGGGCGGACACTAACCTGGGTGCGTGAAGAGTTATTATAATGACGTCACAAAAATGCCACGTAAGCTATAAACTGCATGGCATTTTTTTAGGTTTAAGCTAAGGTAAAAGCGGATGCGGCACGTATCTATACAAAAGATAGGGGCAAATCAGGCGACGCAACACCAGAAAATGCGGTTACCCACGTTGTATCGGATAAGCATCTGTCCAAGTCCCGGTAGTAATAATTTCCCCAGCGCTTAATGGTGCAAATTGTGGCTGTATTTTAAGCAACTGATGCAAATGCCAAACTGCGTGCAGTGGACTATCCATCACGTCACTACCAAAACTAGCACCGCATAATGCTACCGAGTCCTCCGCTCAGCAAGACAATGAAACACTTGCGTTGGCCAGTATGTCACCTAAATTACGCTGTGTTGTGGCCTTAGCACGTGTGGCTCGCCTGTGATGAGCGTTCTGTGCAAGGCCGAATGCAGCGATTGCATCGGCGGCCTCAAATTTCCAGTCAGAAAATGGGCATACCAATACTTCAAAAGCATGCGCCATCCATTCAATACAGTCGGCTAATTCATGGACAGTAGCATTGGGCGAGGGTGTAGTAGTTACCAACCTGAACACAATCTCCGGCTCAATCCGTGGTTGTACCACGCCGGCGAGACTTTGGATGCCACGATTATTATCGGCGAAGCGTACCTTGCTTTTAAAAATATGTGCCCAGATAAGGGACTGAATGGATTCGTTGACACCGTACTTTAGCCCTAAGGTTCGATTAGTGAACCCAAGTTTACGCCCTATTGATACTTTACCCTGACTGACACTAACATCCAACACTTTTTTTGCAATGTCATAGCCGTCGGCAAGTGACAATACTTCGCTATTCGATAAGGGTGGTAGCAGTTGGGGATTGGCTCTTGCATCAATAAGTTGATGCGCATACCGATTCGCTTTGGTGGATATGAGCATAGTTCGCTAACATAAATGAATGAAGACTATCGCAGTTTCTGTGACGTCTAATTTTTATACAAGCAGCAGATTAGGGAATACAACATTTCTGTAAATACCACTCCAATTGTGCCGCAAATGTATGCCTGTCATTCTGAGTAAATATTCGGACTACCGGTTCTCACACCAGAACCTCGTAACTCTTTCAAAAATTTACACATCGTCAAATGCTACTAAAGATTATTATTAATATAAAACTTACCGCGTGAACTGAGCGGGCCACCACCTCGTTCAAGAACTTCTTTCACAGAGGAATATTTGCGGTAATAACTAAGTCGCCGGTGCGCATTAAGCGCACGATGTATTGATCGGCTGGATTAAGCTCAGAAGGAGCCTGTATAGCCTTGATGAAACTTGATGGAGACGTCGGTAGTAATCTATTTGACACCGACGTGTGATGATTTGGTGCTGCTCAACAACATGGAACAGAATTTCCTTAATCAGATTGAGGCACACTCCAGCATCGCTTCATATTTGTAGGATTACCTACTACGAAGTGGATATTGCCCGATCAATATAGATATCAATTTTTTCCCCAAAGCTCACCATTAGGGCCGGTTTGTGGCACGCTAACGTCAAAATGCGTATAGGCAGCAGGAGTAGCGATCCGGCCACGCGGTGTCCGTTGGAGGAATCCCTGCTGTATCAAATACGGTTCCAGCACGTCTTCGATAGTATCCCGCTCTTCACTAATTGCCGCCGCAAGATTATCCAGACCGACGGGACCACCGCCAAATTTAAACAACACTGCTTCAAGCAACTTGCGATCCATTACATCGAAACCGACGGGATCAACATCCAGCATAACCAATGCAGCATCCGCGATTGCCTTGGTAATTTGACCATTTCCCTTGACCTCTGCATAGTCTCGGACACGACGTAAAAGTCGGTTGGCGATACGTGGCGTGCCCCGGCTACGCTTCGCAATTTCAAATGCACCATCACCGACGATGGGTACATTAAGTAACGCAGAACTACGTGTAACGATCTTAGTCAATTCTTCTGGCGTATAAAACTCGAGCCGTGCGACGATGCCAAAACGATCCCTCAGCGGATTGGTCAGCATACCAGCGCGCGTAGTCGCGCCAACCAAGGTAAATGGCTGCAAGTCGAGCCGTACCGAACGCGCAGCCGGGCCTTCGCCGATCATAATATCAATTTGATAATCTTCTAGCGCAGGATAAAGAATCTCTTCTACCACAGGGGAAAGGCGATGAATTTCGTCGATAAAGAGGACATCATTGGTTTCGAGATTGGTGAGCAACGCAGCCAGATCGCCTGCACGCTCTAATACAGGTCCCGAAGTCTGACGTAAATTAACCCCCATTTCGCGAGCAATAATATGCGCGAGTGTTGTTTTTCCAAGTCCCGGAGGACCAAATAGCAACGTGTGATCCAAGGCTTCTTTACGTTGTCGTGCTGCGGTAATAAAAATTTCCAGCTGCTCACGAATTTTTTTTTGCCCGACATATTCATCCAAATGTTTCGGTCGCAAAGCACGCTCGATTGCCTCTTCATTCGGCGAAGCTGGTGTCGCCGCGATAATTCGCTGCTCAGCAAAGTCATCGGTTTGAATGCCCATAGCTAGATTGTGGTCAGACTGGATAAGTTGTATATCGTTGAAACGACATATGCGGATGTAAATCTTGTTAGTTATACGCTTAAGGCTATAGTTTAGACAAAGCCTTTAAAGCCAACTTAATCCCATCAGACAATGTTGTATCAGACGGTATTTGCTTAAGCGCTAACAAAGCTTCTTTGTCGGAATATCCCAACGCAACTAATGCATTCAAGATATCACCACCCACGTCGCTCATTTTATGTCCACCTACAGCAGCCAAATCAGCTCCCAACTTTCCTTTTAATTCCATTAACAATCGCTCGGCGGTCTTTTTACCGATACCTGGAACCTTTGTCAAACGTCCCGTCTCTTGCAATGTAATGGCTTGTGCCAAATCAGTTACCGACATACCGGACAAAATCCAAAGTGCAGTCCGTGCTCCGACACCACTAATTTTGATTAATTGCTTGAAGACGGTACGCTCTTCCGCAGTACCAAATCCAAACAGCACATGCGCGTCCTCGCGTATAGCCAGATGCGTTAATAATATTACCTTTTCACCAATTCCGGGAAGATTATAAAAAGTACTCATCGGCACGCCAACTTCATAGCCGACCCCATTACAATCAATCAGCAGCTGCGGCGGATTTTTTTCAAGCAATAATCCTGAGAGCCGACCTATCATCTTTACCAGACCATAATAAAAAGTAATCTAAATCATACAGGACAACTGATTAAAACCCCAGTATTGGTGAACTTGACTTAAGTTTAATATTCATTACTTTCGTTTGTGGAGACCTGAATGTCCAAGAGTGAGGTACTCTGGGCTATATCTCTTAAAAATTACGCAAAATTGTCTCAGCAAATGGCTTGCCAACCCTACCAACAAAGCCAGTACGCTAGTACAGTTAGAAGAGCACAGCGCTGCTGGGGCAATTTTGCGTAAGTCCTATCTCTTTTGCATTCACATTCCTTTGATCGTAGTTTATCAAATTTGTGTGTCCTAATTTACCAAGCTACCCAATCCTGCACCTTTACATTAGCTTCTGTACACCGTGTGGGTTTTAAACGGTTGATATTGGAACAACCACGCCTCCGACAGCGTTTCGTCTTTATTGTGCAGATATAAACGCAAATCAACCGGTGCGGTGCCTTCGACTTTTAAGTCAACTGGGTGCGCCAGTGGCCGGATACGCCGTCGGAGACAGCCTCGGTAAAGATATAAGAAAATTCACCGCGTGAGGATGACAGCACTGCTTCCGGCAATTCATCAAAGACCAATTTTTCTAGCCGCCCGCCTAAAAATTCGACCATAAACTTACGCACATTTTAGGACCGTGGCTGTCCGGACACGCCGCCATTGCTGAGGCGCGTCGCGATACAACGGGCGAGCGCACTCGGGAACGGTTCGTCCTTTTTCCAATGCAGACGATAGCGCAAGCGATAGCTGTTACCGGCGACTGCTTTAGCACTCGAGACCCACATCGCGACGACATTTTCATGAATCTCGTCGTCGGTCGGAATTTCGATTAATTGCAATGCGCCTTCGCCCTATTATCATTCCATCGGCTCTACCCAAAGGCTAGGGCGTCGCTCGTAGCGCACACCATCATGATAATGGGAAAAATTGCGACCCGCTGCAAAAAACCAAAGCGACGCAGGCTAGTATCACCAAAAGCAGGTGC
>JACMQE010000299.1 GCA_014377145.1 Glaciimonas sp.
AATAAATGTCAACACGCCCTAATTAAAAATTTCCGTTATCCCTAGGTCTTATGAAGTCAGCATATTGATCCGATAGTACAACATTTAATTATGTTATTTGTAATGCAGAGAGCGCTATTGTAATTTTGCAAATTTTGTAATCGAATATAAAAAATAGAAAAATATTTCTACAATAATGAGTTTTTACTTACAATAAAGGCCACGACAAAAATATTTACGGAGAGTTAATATGATAGATGTTGCGGTTTCTGGTGCGGGTTGCATCGGCAAAATTCACGTGGGCAATCTGGTCGAGCAACCTGGTGTACGGCTTAAATATGTCAGTGATGTCAATACCCAGGTAGCGCAAGAATTGGCCAATTAGCAGGGTGTGCAAGTTGCCACCATCGAGGCTGCGCTTACAGATCTGAGTGTTGGCGCAGTATTGATCGCGTCGAGCGCAGACATCCACGCGGATTTGATTTTGCAGATAGTTGCCGCTGGCAAAGCCATCTTTTGTGAGAAGCCGGTGGCTTTTACATTGGCGCGTGCCAAAGCCTACGCAGCGACAGTAGCCGAGGCCAAAGTGATCTGTATGATTGGCTTTCAGTGTCCTTTGATCCTACTTTTAAAACGTTGAAGGCGCGCCTTGCGGTGGGTAAAATTGGTGAACCTGAGATGCTGATACTGACCAGCAGAAATCCCGGCCGCACCCCCGGTGTCCTATCTGAAAAGTTCAGACGGTATTTTTAAGCATATGTTGATTCATGATTTCGGTTTATTTCGTTGGACACTCGAAGATGAGGCGGTCAGTATTTCGGCAATTGGTAGCTGCTTAAGTGACCCTGCGATTGCAGAAGCGGGCAGCTGTGGTGACAATACGGAGGCGTCGTGGTCGGTTATGTCAGATTAATACCAGCCTTCGCGCTGCACAGTTGACGACACAACTTCTGTTGACTTATGATTACTAGCTTGCAACATACCCTCGCTACCAAGAACTTCAAAGTGCTGATCGTAACCGTGTGCATAACGTCAGCCAGGACTTGCCAGAATATTTCTTTTTAGAACGTTATTGCGCCGCTTATGCAGGGAAAATAATCCATTTCTTTGATATTTTAGTCAATGACGGCACTGTCGCACCAATACCGATTACAGCGTTAAGGCGCTAGCATTGGCCGAGGCTGCAATCGTGTCTGGGCGCGACAGTTGTACGATAGACTCGTCCAAATAAGCACTGAACGGGTATTCAAAGTTGGTATTGTCGGACTTGGCGTCTGGGACGGCGCCCTGCAAAAAACTTATTGCGGTACGTCCGTGGTACGAAACTCGGAACCGCGTGTAGAATATTGGAAAGAAAACTTGCTTGGGCTAATGAGACTTTAGGTATCCGTCATCTTATTCCGACTACGGAACACTGTTAGTATACGATGGACTCTATAGTGTTTTTTGGCAACAATGACCTTGTGGGCCCGCAACATATTATTAGAGGCCGTCTTAGAACAATCTAATTATAATTTAGCAAGCATAAGACGCAACATAGCAATTCTGATCATATTTTGCGTGATGGTAGTCAGGATTTCAACGTGCTTAGCACGGCACCGAAATCCGCTAAACCAAGCAAAAGTACGTTTCACAATCCACCGAATAGGCAGCACAACAAAGACATTTTTAATCTTCCTAGAAATGTTCAATTTCAACTTTCACGTTTCCTCAACAAACTGAAACATTGCGGTATAACGACGGTAGGAGACGCATTTTATCTGCCTCACTCGCGCATGGACGAAGCTACTCAAATCCGGCTAGAGAAGGCACTGGAGAGTACAAAGCCTGATACGCTGCGCGGCTTAAAAACGGCTGAAACCAATGCAAGCATTGCCACTTATATGTCGGGCTTGATTATGTTCATTCTTTTAGCGACGGTAACAGTTGAACTTTGTGGACGTTCACAAAACAGCTTGCCAATGAAGCTGGCTATGAAATCGATTGGGAAGTGTTCATCTGCGCGAGACAGATCGTGGCCTTCTCTATATTGTGCGCGACCGCAGTGTCAACAAACTAGCAAAGCCACATATTCAGCATGAGCAATCAATGCGCAAAATCATCCATACATTGGACCAAGTGGACGGCAATCGCGACTTACTTAACTGATATCAGACTTACAGGCCAAAATCGTATCCAAAATGAGCTGAAGTGTCTTCATGTATTGTGCTATCGACATTGACTATTCATAAGGTCTTGGGCCGTATCAGTAAGCTGCTCTTAAATCAGAAACGTGCTTTCAGAAAACAAGTCATCAAATATAGTTGATCGACTCCCGGGGACCGCTTGCAAATAGACGTTTGCAAAATTGTGCCTGCCTGTATCAGGGCATCGCATTTGATGACTGTACTATAATACAGTGCGGTTCTATGTGCGGAAAACTGCTGACAGCAAGATGTATTTCCTTGATCGGTAACGAGGAAATGCCCTTTGCGATTCAACGAATTCAAACCAATCGCGAACGCGAATTCTTTACGATAAAATTTCAAGAGCGACTGCTAGAATGAGGCATCAAATTTCGACCCATCAAACCGACATCACCTCATCTGAATAGCAAAGTTGAGCGGTCGCAGCGAACTAATCTTGACAAGTTCTATTCGACAGTCGATCTGAAGGATTCGCAACTTCCAGATTTGCTCGCAAAATGGCAGCAATACTACAACTGGGACCGCCCGCACAGCTCTCTCGATGGAAAGACGCCTGTAGAACATCTCGCTAAACTTGCAGACAAAGCGTTACTTTGAGAGGAAGTTGCAGCAAATTTTGAATCGTCCAAAAAACGAATTCAGGAGTAAATTATGGCCACGAATTAGCGTTGAGAAAGTTGAAACGATGTCCATGAATCACACATTTTAATCACTTCGGGACGTTTGGTATTTATTCAAATGTGTCTTAAAAGTATATTTTTTGAGTTTCACACAGCAACTTTTATCAAGTTTAACGCGTCATTCCCTTCTTTGACCACGCCTCAAGCTGATGCGGACGCAGGCTATCATATTCTTCAAACGGCTGATGTATCGAAGGATTCGTCGGCAAATGGTCAACATAGAAGTCTGGCTTGATTGTTGAGCACTCTTTCCACCAGATTACTGCTGATTTCACTTCGGTTACGGGTGAATAATTTTCCCGCAAGTGGTGTAGAACCTTATCCAGCGTTACACCTGAATCAACGAGATCATCGACCAGCAGAACTCTGCCAGCCAACGATCCACAACTCATGGTGATGTGTTTTTCAATATCCAATTCACTTTGCACCGTACCGATATCCTCGCGGTAGGAACTGGTCGAGAGGATATCCAGCGGGACATCAAAAATACGCGAACAAACATAGGAACTGATCGAATTTTCATCCAGATGTATGCACATTGATCGTGCTTAGCTTCTTTTTAATTATTTAAATGGATGACGCAAAACAATGGTTTCTTCGCGGTCAGGACCAGTAGAAACCATATCAATCGGCACACCCACCAATTCTTCGATACGCTTTACGTACGCACGTGCGTTCGCTGACAAAGCATCCATTGATTTCGCACCAACAGTGACCTCACTCCAACCTAACATTTCTTCATAGATTGGCACGCAACGCGCTGCTTCTTCAGCACCCACCGGGAAAATATCAACTACTTTTCCATCAACCGTATAGCCAGTACAAAGCTTCAGTTCATCCAAGCCATCCAGCACGTCAAGCTTGGTTAGACACATGCCAGAAACACCATTGATCTGAACTGAGCGTTTCAACAATGCTGCGTCAAACCAACCGCAACGACGGGCACGACCAGTGACTGTACCAAATTCGTGGCCAACGCTTGCCAGATGATGGCCAATGCCTTGGTCGGTAGGCAGTTCCGATGGAAATGGGCCTGAGCCGACACGGGTTGTGTAGGCCTTGGTAATACCGAGAATGTAGTGCAACATGTTTGGTCCGACACCCGATCCAGCTGCGGCGTTACCAGCAACACAATTACTCGACGTAACGAACGGGTAAGTACCGTGATCCACGTCTAGTAAACTTCCTTGTGCACCCTCAAATAGCAATTTAGCACCAGTGTTGTAAGCCGCGTATAACTCGCTCGACACGTCTGCCACCATTGGTGCCAGACGTGGAACGTGGGCTAGCGCATCATTGTACGTTTTTTGAAAATCGACCGCCTCTGCCTTGAGATAGTTTTTCAGTACAAAA
>JACMQE010000300.1 GCA_014377145.1 Glaciimonas sp.
ATCGCAAATAAGGCCTGCGTTGACAACCTTGGGTTGGTCTGCCATACCCCAGAGTCCTTCGCAATCGAGTGACAAAGTAAAACCTGCGCGAGTCACCATGAAATCATTCAAAAAAGATGTTCTTGTAAGGCAAATAAGTGTAAGCGTGAGCGCCATACAAAAAATAGACAAAGAAGATCGCCATGACGAGCACAGTCAGACCAAGCCTGATCATGCTCCGGCTTACTACGCCGGCTCGCAAGATCGCCGGATACACCAACATCTGTACAAACGAGAAATAAAGGGTCAGCCGATCGATCCCGGTAGATGACACCGCCAAAAAGGGCATAGCGCCCAGAGTAAGAATTGAGGCAAGAAACACGTTGCTGTTTGCTAAGCTGCCTTTTGAAAGCTCTTTACGAAACAACAAGTACAGCGCAGACGGAAAAGCGATTAAGAGTACATGAAAAAAGGCACCGCCCGATATCAGGTTTTCGTCAACATACACCGATTTGTATTTTTCAAAAGAGTCTGTTCGGTCTAAACCATAGGCTAAAAACACCGCAACGGCGATGGCTAACGAAATACGCAGGAAAGCGCTGCTCTTAATAGTAAAAATCACAAATAGCAATAGCACTCCCGCGGTGTTATGGAATGAAACAGCCAGCGCAATGACTGCCACCTTCTCCACTAAGGAAGACCGCTCCCAGTGAGTAAACAAATAAAAACCAATCCCTATCGCGCAGGCCTGCCGTATGCCACTCAAAGAAATGATGAATATTAAATATGGCATAACCGCAGCCACCGCTAACCAAGGATTTGACGTTTTTCTGGCATAACTGAAACAGCCATATAAAAAAATCAATGAACTGATAAATATGACCCCGGCATACCCAAACCCAAGCCAGTCAGAGACTTTATTGACCACGAAAAAGCCTGGCTCCGATATTTGAAGCGCCTCGTCGAAGCCCATATTTAAATATCCATCGTAAATGAATTGGTAACCAGTCCAGTCTGCACCCACCTCAAACCTGAAGCCACAAAACACCAGCAAGGCCAAGAAATACAGCCAGAAACCGGCATAGCTTTTCTGCGGCTTGAGGGGATGCAGCAGGCCCATGGTCAGCGGCACCAATAGAATGAGGAAATAGATTACCATGGCGGACCCGTTGAATTTTTATCTTGAATGCCATCCAACCACGTATAGACTGATCGATAACGAATGACACCGACATCCATCGAAAAATATTTCTGTACTACTGCAACGCAGTAGATACACAAGGTGAGTTTCATAAGACCCAACCCATGGCAACGGTGTATAAATTAGATATTGTCATTATGCATTGCCCACATCGTTCCGCTTATCCGACCAACAAATGCAATTTGGCATAATCGATGATTGAGTTTCTTTTTTACCATATTAAATCAATTTCTGATGTGGTCCAGCGTTTTGAAGTTAGCAAAGTTTTGGACTCGCTGATTATGAGGACGATTGGCTAAATGCCGGCGATGGCAAGAATTTCATGTAAATTTTCTCTTAAACTTTTTTTATTATCTCAGTTTTGAAGCTCACCGTCTTGATTCGTTAGATATTCAAATATACTAAAACCATCAAAACCATCAAAACCATCCCGCCTCCACTTTAAATGCAGTCCGCCAGTTCTGCAAGAGTAGTGGCACTAGAGATAACGTTGTGAACCAGAACGTGGAATTGAAGATTTACTTTTTTAAATATACCGTAAGCTGCATTCCGGTATCTGTTAGATTCATATAACTCCTAAAAATTGGATGCAGAAATTTGGGTACATGTTCAATTGAACAAACATCATAATGATGATTTATGATTTTATAGCCAAGTTTTTTAGCCAATTTCTCAAATGAAGTCAAATCAAATTCATACAAATGGAAAGGCGAGTGCATGGGACTTATGTTGGTTACATAGTTAGTTCCACGCAACTTAAAATACAGATTTATAATCTTTGATATGAGATGATTAGCCGATGGAACTTCAATTTGAATTACTCCGTTTGGCTTTAGCCATTTTAAAGCCTTTTGTAAACTGCGCGGGATGGTACAAATGTTCGAACACGGCTCCGAAGGTTATAAAATCAAAAGAGTCATCGGGATAATTAATGTCTTCAATTTTACCCATCTTTAATTTGTCAGGATCGATATTCATTTTAAGCAATGCCATTTTGTAAAATGGTTTAGGCGGTTCGAATCTGTAAGTATCAAATCCCGCCTTGTTTAATGAAATCATGCATAGTCCGACGCCTGCGCCCACATCCAACGCAGTCATCTCATTTTTGAAAGGCAGTAATTGTTTAACTATTTTTATTTCTTTTCCAAAATAATTCGGCGTCCATAAAAAGTTCGCTGGCTTCCAATAGTCTTCAGGCGGAATATTATAGTGATCTTGAATATCAAAAGGAATGGGCTGCGGAGAAGCATAAATTAATCGGCAGTTGCTTCACTTTTTGACAGAAACGGATATACCTATTTTCCTTTTTGGATTAAGTCCCTGTGATCGATTCAGTCTTTGCCCCAAAATAATATGCGCGTCTGTTGCATCTCCGCACATTTCACAAGTGGAGATTTCTTCAAAAGAGTATCGTAGTCTATTCATGTTTTATGTTCTATCATGAGTTTTCGATAAATACCTGCGTACCTCTGAACGCCCTCGTCCAGCGAGAAATGCCGTGCTGCTGAAGCTACACAGCGGGCCCTAATTGCTGGATCCTGCACTAACAGCAACAACTGTTTAAGTCCTTTATTTAAAGAGGCCTTGTCGAACGATATTAACGCCACTCCAACATGCTCACCCTCCAGCACATCGGCCATGTCGCCCACACCGGCATTGCCCAAGCAGGGGATGCCACAACCCAAAAACTCTGCCAGTTTGGTGGGCGCTGATGCCTGCTTTGAAAACACCGGTTTGATAAAAAAAACTCCTGCATCCATGCGCGCCATTTGGCGAGGTACTTCGGCATGGGTAGCAGTGGTTAATTCCACCGCCACATCCGGTACGCCAGCTGCGGCCAGTCGTTCATGGATGTAAGCATGTTCACCCCGGTTTACAACCAACAACCGTGCATCCGGGCGTATCTGCAATAAGTGCGCAAAACAGGCAGCCACCTCGTCAAACAAATACCAAGTTCCGGCCGTGCCCACATAACCCAGCACAAAACCAGAACTTGAATGCTCCCGCGGCAGTGGCCTGAATCGTGCTAAATCTGCACAGGTAGGAATGACGGTCACAGGCGGCATGAGCCCCTGCAGATAGGGGAAACGCTGCATCTCTAAGACCGCCGCGTTGGTCAGCGACACCACATGATCTGCTGCCAGCAAAAAACGCCGCTCAAACCCTTTTGCCACGCTGTACATGCGACCGGTGCGTGGCCAAAGGTTGCCATCCACCCGCTCGTCCGCCCAAAAGCCGCGCATGTCAAACAAATATTTCGCACCCGTGAGGCGTTTGATCGTTAACGCCATGACCGACGGCACATAGCTGCGAGCATGAACTATTCCAAGGCGATGACGCAACACCAGCCACATACCCAATACGATGCCACAAAAAATATCCCATGCGGTGGCTACTGCTGTCGGCCGTTTGTGGTACCGCAGAGGGTGCCAGCATATGCCTGCCCGTGCAATGTCTTGCTCAATTCGCTCGCGCTCGGCGATGTTGGCCCAGTCTTCTTGCTTCTCAAAGCTGATGAGGTGGATGCGATGACCAGCGGCGAGCCGCATGAGATAGGCAAGGACTTGAGACTGGCCTAAAGGCTCCAGCACACCGTCGTACGAGATGTAAAGAATAGAAATCATCACCTATATGATACTTTTTACGCCAATAACAAACGCTGCGGAAAAAACGCTTTAGTACGGTTGGAAGTCAGTAAAAGCAACGTTTGCACCATGTCGCTGGAAAATTTGAGGGACACCAAAACAATAGACATTGTCAAAAGAGTTGTCAGAAATCATTCTTTGAATGCAAAATATTTCAAAAGCTTGTAGTTTTCTCTTTGCCTGCAAAATAGCGATACAAGTCGTAGGCCTTGCCCAAAAGTAAGCTGTTGTTAGGATAATCAAAGTACCACTTCGGCGGCGCTGCAATAATTTCTTTTAACTGTTCAGGGGTTAAAGCCAATTTTTTGGCAAGGTATTGCAACTCTAGAGCCACCTCTTGGACCTTGTAACTTAGATTGCCTAAAGATTTTAAAGCGTCCTCGCGTTTCACCATCCCTAGACAGATTTCGCTCGACAATGTGGCTCTACGATAATCAATGCCATGTTTGACCACCAAATAGTAGGATTGAATAAACTTTGTGTAGCGCGACTCACCGTGCTTGGAACCGTAATAGCGCCAATTGTAGTTTTGTTCAAGCTCTCTACGGGCCAAATCCTTATCGTAAACTATGTAATTTAGCGGGTACACTGACTTAATCCGACGAATAAACTTTAAATACAATTCGTCTATGAAACCAAACTTTTGCGATTTGAATAATTTCGTAGGGCAATTACCATACCTTAATATCGCTTTGCTATATTTAGTATCGCGCGCGTTGTAATGCCAACTGCCAGGCAAGATTCCCTCGCTTGCTGCATTTCCGCCGCTCAAAATATAGCGTACCCCATGCTTTAAAGCGTAGTGATGAACGGCACGTTGAATCGCGATATCTGTAGGGGTTTCCGCCTCCGGCACCGACGCTTTTAAAAATGCTACTTGGACCTTACGGAAGTCGTTCCAAGGCAGCACGTAAGACGAGTAAGCCAAATTTACCTTCGC
>JACMQE010000301.1 GCA_014377145.1 Glaciimonas sp.
ACGCACGCTGGACGGAGGAAACCAGGTACAACTGGTGCTGGAATCGACACAGGGTGGCGTCAAGCTGACAAAGACATTCACTTTCAAACGCGGCGATTTCTCGATTGACGTGAAGCACATGATCACCAATGAAAGTGGTGCGTCGGTAACGCCTTCGCTGTACCTGCAATTGGTACGCGATGGGAACAAACCTGCGGGCGAACAACGTTTCGTCAACACTTTCACCGGTGCCGCGGTCTACACTGAAGCAGACAAGTTCCAAAAATTCACTTTTGATCAAATCGAAAGTAATAAAGCCGATCACGCCACCAAGTCAGATGAAGGCTGGTTCGCGATCATGCAGCACTATTTCGTTTCAGCTTTTATTCCTCAAGACAAGGTACCACGCGAAATCTTTACAAAGAAAGTGGCGACCAATCTTTATGCCGTCGGCAATATTCTGCCGCTCGGAATAATTGCTCCCGGTGCCAGCGTAACCATGGATGCGCGTCTGTTCTCCGGTCCTGAAGAGTCGGCTGTGCTGGAAGCTACCGCACCGGGTCTAGAATTGGTAAAAGACTATGGCTGGCTCACCATCATCGCCAAACCGATTTTCTGGTTGATGACGCAAATCCATAAAGTCCTCGGCAACTGGGGCTGGACCATCATCACGTTGACGATCATGATCAAGCTGCTGTTCTTCCCACTATCGGCAGCAAGCTATCGCAGTATGGCGAAAATGAAAAAAGTTACACCGAAGATGACTGCGATTCGCGAACGCCATAAAGGCGAGCCGCAAAAGATGAATCGGGAAATGATGCAGCTATACAAAACCGAGAAGATCAATCCCCTCGGCGGCTGCCTCCCTATCGTGATTCAAATCCCGGTCTTTATTTCTCTATACTGGGTTTTGCTGGCCAGCGTTGAAATGCGTAACGCGCCATGGTTGGGCTGGATTCATGATCTTGCAGCACCGGATCCATTTTATATCTTGCCGGTGGTAATGGCGATATCGATGTTTATCCAGACAAAGTTGAATCCAAAACCACCTGATCCAATGCAAGCCAAGGTGATGATGTTCATGCCATTGATTTTCTCGGTCATTTTCTTCTTCTTCCCATCTGGTCTGGTGCTGTACTGGATTACTAACAACGTGCTGTCGATTGCACAGCAATGGGTGATTACCAAAAAGATGGAAAAAACCGCATAAACATCAGCGCGTTTTACTGAATGTCGTAAAAAAGCCTGTGAATCAACATTTACGGGCTTTTTTGTTTCCGTTACACAATATCAATCAACTAACAATTACCTATTAAACGTAAAATCATTCTATGTCCTTCGAATCCTCTCCTATTGCTGCAATCGCCACTGCACCCGGACGGGGTGGCATTGGCATCGTTCGCGTATCCGGCAAACATCTGGGCGCGATTATTCAAGCAGTCTGCGGTTTTGATGAAGAAAAACTAACCCCGCGTCATGCCACTTATTTGTCTTTCAGAAATGCTGATGGCGGCATCATCGATCAAGGTCTCGCCATCTATTTCAAGAGTCCGTATTCGTACACGGGCGAAGATGTTCTGGAGTTACAAGGCCATGGCGGACCAGTTGTACTACAAATGTTGTTGGCGCGTTGTCTGGAAGCCGGTCAAGACATTGGTGTGCGCATAGCAGAACCGGGAGAATTTACCCAACGTGCCTTTCTTAACGATAAGCTCGATCTGGCCCAAGCTGAAGCGGTCGCTGACTTGATCGAAGCCTCTACAGAAGCCGCCGCAAAATCTGCCTCAGAATCGCTCTCAGGCGCATTCTCCAAAGTCATTCATAGCTTGGTCGAACAGGTTATAAAATTACGGATGCTGGTCGAAGCGACGTTAGATTTTCCCGAAGAAGAAATCGACTTTCTCGAAAAATCTGATGCCCGCGGTCAGTTGGAACGCATTCGCAATAGCCTTGACAATGTCTTCAGTCAGGCAGCACAAGGCGCATTGCTGAGAGATGGTTTGAATATTGTGCTGGCAGGACAACCCAATGTCGGCAAATCGTCGTTGCTGAATGCACTGGCCGGATCGGATGTTGCGATTGTCACCTCCATCGCTGGGACCACCCGCGATAAAGTAACAGAAACCATCCAGCTAGAAGGTATTCCGCTCAATATTATTGACACCGCCGGTATCCGGGAAACTGAAGACGTTAATGACGAAGTCGAACGCATCGGTATCGAACGGACCTGGGCAGCCGTGGCTAAAGCGGACGTCATTTTGCACATGCTCGACGCCAATCATGGACCCTCATCTGCGAATGAAAAGATCCTCGCGCGCTTTCCGCAAAACGCGCCCATTATCAGTATCTGGAACAAAATCGACCAGTCCGGACATAGACCCACAGTTGATCTCATGGGCGATGCAACGCACATTTATATTTCCGCGACAGATCACCTCGGCATCGACCTACTGCGTGCAGAGCTGCTGCGTATAGCTGGCTGGCAGCAAACTGGCGAATCACGCTATCTAGCCCGCGAGCGCCATCTGATTGCACTTAAAGCCGCACGCGATCATCTGGTAATTGCCGCCGAACACGCCGCCGTTAACGATCAGTCACTTGATTTATTTGCCGAAGAATTAAGACTGACCCAAGATAAATTGAATAGCATTACTGGGGTATTTACACCGGATGATTTGCTGGGAGTGATTTTTTCGCGGTTTTGTATAGGGAAATAAGTTATCCCTCCCTAAATCGTACGGCAAAAGCAAGGATTATCTGTAAACCGAGGGTCAAGCGAAGATAATTTTTATTATTCAGCGAGTTGCACTTCGAAATCAGATATTTAGATATAGGCCGCAACATCGCAAATACGTCTCAATTTTTGTTCTACGCAGCTGCCGATGGGGGATGTCAAAGCACAAGTGATTCTTGGCAATGACACGGTATGGGCTAGGTCGTGTTGACCTTTATTCAGCCAAAGTATCGAAGCCGCAAGCGCCACGAGTCAAGCAAAACGCGAAGCGCGTTTGTCGTAACGGGTAGCGATTCGTCTAATTTGCTTGATATGCGTAAAGCATCGTTCTATTAGATGACGGTTCCGGCATGGATGTTTGTCCCATTCTCTTTGTTTTTTCCGGTTTGTTTTTGATGGAATAACTACTTTGTCATTTTTGGCTACAACAAAATCAAGCAACGCATTCGTGCATAAGTTTTATCGCCAATACTGCTTGCGGCTTAATCTCTTTCAATAAAGTTTCTGCCAGAGTTAAATCATGCATTTCCCTACCGGTTGGCACGAACGTACTAACCGCTCTAATCATTTAAGGCAGGCATGGTTTTCAGTGCCAAATCCAATGCGAAAACGACCGAGTACTTGTTCCCTTTTTTAGCAGCACCGGCGGCGTGCTGATGTGCACGAATTAGCGCGCTCTCTATTGATTTTTCTTAATATCCCCATCTTCACACATCAACGCAAAAATAGCCTGCCACAGGTCTTTGTTCGACCACCGGGAAAATCGCACATAGGTGCTGTTCCAATTTCTAAATTCAATTGGTAAGTCGTGCCACAGACTTACTGTGTGCAGTATCCACAATATCGTCCCAATAAACAGTCGATTATCGACCCCACTAGGCCCTTTATCACCAGCTTTGCCATGTACTAATAGCGCTAGCCGCTCTCATTGATCGTCTCGTAATATATAAGCATTCTTGAAAAACTAGAATGGAAACACAGTTCCAGAAAAGTTAAACGTTTTTATGTCAATACGCCCTATTCAAAAACGTATGGGTGACATTTTCGGAGCAGATGTGAGATTCGTCAGCGAGCACCTACAAAATGCACTGATGAAGACAGCATTGGGGATATTGGTGTGCTCTGTACCTACTGGCTAGGGGACAGTCAAGTAGGTACAGAGCATCCAGAACCAGATACGTGACTGCTTCTTGCGAATAGAAATGCAGTACAAATATTGGAAACGAGATAAGGATTAAATGTGCAATATGAATAGATGCTTGAAAAGATTCTCCTTACAAACATCTATTTTAGATGATTACTTAATAACAGTCTCCAGCGGATGGTTAATCTGCTTTCTAAATACGCACGCGGAATGCGAAATGTCGCCTCATTAAATATGAAGTACCTTCTGACTGGGGACCGCAGCCTACTTTTTATTAAAATCTGGCCAAACTCTCGGACCACCATCGCCATGAAGATCATCGAAACGCCTCAATAGCGCTTCACGCACCGGATCTGAAAGGCTTGGGCACTTATCCTCTTGCTCGATCGCCGCGTATTCTTCTCCTGCCTTATTAAGGTCATTCGAAACATGGAAACCAGCAACAAACTCCTGCTCCCATTGTTCAGTCACTTTCTGCACCAATGCGACGCGTCCAGGATGACTTAACAGTCCGAACTCGTCAGAGCCTGCATTAATCTTTTGTACAGTTTCCGTCAATCCTTCTTCGGTCAATGGGGCCTTCGTAAACTCTTTCAATGCATGTGAACCACTAGTTTTTGTCATTTCACTCTCCTTAGTCAGGTCGTGCGATGTTAGACGTTCGCTATTCGGAAAATAATATGATACGTTTATGTAAACGAATATAGCGTGACGCCGATTGTGACATCTATGTACGTAACATCAATCAAGACATCACCTCTACCGATGCCGGTTCAAGCCTTGCGACTTCGGGTGCCCAGTTTACGCGCCCGAAGAGATAAAAAATCGTGGTTGCATTTTTTCTAAACCGAGTGTCTGCAACACTTCTTGCAGCCTCTGGATAGGGCGGTTACGCGACAAATCCTTGTAGATTGTGATGATCAACTCATTTTTCATCGAGTGTTCCCAGCCGACTAGTTCGGTCACGCTGACCTGATAACCATACGCCTCTAATTGAAGACACCGTAGTACGTTGTGACTTGGCTGCCAAATTCACGCGTATGCAAGGGATGTCGCCAAAGTTCTGTCAGCGCTTCCTTAGCGAGAGATTTTCCTTTATTTTTTCAAGCTAGATGCTATTTCTGCTTGACAGCAAGGGACCAGCACCATGAAGCGGGCCTGCTTTTTTAAGCCAAACAGAATTGCGTCGTCCGTCGCGGTATTGCACGCATGCATTGCGGTAACGACATCTATCCGTGGAGGAAGCAACGCTGACTCAGTTGAATCAGCCACCAACAAGTTAAGAAACGACATACCGGGAAATGCCAGCTTGTGTGCCAATTCTTGCGATTTCTTGACTAGCTCTGCGCGTGTTTCGATACCGAAAATATGCGAGCTATCGGTTAATGTCTTAAAAAAAAGATCATACAAAATAAATCCCAAATAGGAGTTTCCTGCACCATGATCGACCAATTGCACGCCGGCATGTTATTGCTGAACTTCTTGCAATAAGGGTTCAATAAACTGGTAAAGGTGATACACCTGTTTGAGTTTACAACGGCTGTCCTGATTCAACTTGCTGTCACGAGTCAGGATGTGCAATTCTTTTAATAACTCAATTGATTGACCAGGCTGGATTTCGTGCTTGGACTGTTGTGGACTGCTGGATACAGATTCATGCTTTATGCTATTCATTGAACTCTGATTTCCTGAATGCCGGATGCGGCGATTATGCGGTAACGCTCGCAAGTATAGCGATTTCGGTACGATAAGCATTTAATTTACGATTTCAGTGACCAGCTGATGCGGCCGGTCACTGAAACGAAGGTGCCCGAAGAAATCGCTTACATCCCAACCCAGTCCCAATAAGGTGCCTTACAAGCAATACAAACGCCGATGCTTAGGATTTTCGCATTAAAGTTAACTGACGATGATTTTTACTTGGCTTAAAGCATTCTATCGGCGTCAGATTCTTAAGAAAAGCAGAAATCCTTAATGAACATAGCTTTAAATAAACTGACGAAGTTCTACTCCACAAGTGTAACGTCCGAGTTCGAGATCGTTGCGCAAACCCATCCTCTTCATCGCAGAAGTTTTTTGCAGCGCAATCGTTTTGATACTCCTGCACATGCGCGTCGCTATTTGCTGGATAGAATGGCCCTAGGCATACATTCTCAATACTTCCACTTCACGTTCTGTCGGCATTCTTCCGACCGGACCAGCACGTAAAATCGCCCGAACCGAACTGCCTATATAACGTGATTTTCTTGCTGCTACCTCAATTACCTCTCCGATTTCGACAATATCATCATTCATATGCAAGACACCATGTACACCGCATTTTATGATCTGATATATAACAGCGGGCATCATATTCATTGTAAGAACAATCAAATGCACACTTGGATAATGTCGCCTGATATACGATAATAAAGCAAAGTCGCTAGCTATCTTCTGCATTGGCATAGAAATATCCATAATTAAAAACTCACATTTGGTGTCCTTTAATCGGACTAATAACTGGTCAGTCGAGGTCGTGATCGCTGCCACCACAAGATCAGAATACTATCGATAATTATAGGATGAATGTCGGCGAAAATTATATTTCGCATGTCACCTCCTTAAAAATAAACATTAATTATCAAATTAATGTTGAGTGGATAATATATGTGAAGTTGATCTGTATCCGTTTGATAAATTGTTTTCAAGGAGGGAAATTAGGGTACAGATATAGCCTAATGGTAT